>JBIJBN010000018.1:0-13905 GCA_044345175.1 Luteolibacter sp. | reverse complement strand
CGCATGCCATGTCAGCGTGAGCGTGTCCGGATGGTAGCCGGGCTTCTGCGGGAATTCCGGCGCCGCACGCCCGGATGCCGGCTTCAGCAGAAGGAAAAAGACGCCAAGGGGAACAAGGAGACGGTGGCGTCGCATGGCTTTGTGGTGTCAATCGAATTGATGAAACGCGGATGATGGCGGGTTTCCTGTGGCGCTGCCGGTCCATTCGCCACGTCCGGCATGCCGCTGCCTTGCGCTGCGGCTCACGCGCCCGCGAGCGCCTCGTCGAGGACTTCCAGCAGAAACGCCGCATCGGCCTCGTTCAGGCACATCGGCGGCTTGATGCGCAGGGTGTTGCCCCAAAGTCCGCCCTTGCCGATGAGCAGGCCGAGATCCTTGCAGCGCTCGAACACCTCCGCGCATTCCTCGCGGGCGGGCTCCTTGGTCGCGCGGTCCCTCACAAGCTCAACCCCGAGCATCAGCCCGAGGCCGCGGACGTCGCCGATGAGCGCGTGTTTTTCCGCGAGCTTGTGAAACCCCTCCTTGAGGATGGCGCCGATGCGCAGCGAGTTCGCCTGCAGCCCTTCCTTCCCGATCACCCGGAGCACGGCGCGTCCCTGGGCCATTGAGACCGGGTTTCCGCCGAAGGTGTTGAAATGGATGCGACCGGCGAGCGAGGCGGCGATTTCGTGAGTGGTGACCACCGCCGCGAGCGGGCAGCCGTTGCCGATGCCCTTGGCCATGGTCACGATGTCCGGAACCACCCCCTGTGTCTCGAAGCCCCAGAAGTGGGTTCCGGTGCGGCCGAAGCCCGCCTGCACCTCGTCCGCGATGCACAACCCGCCCGCATCGCGGGCATGAGCGTAGGCGTGCTTGAGATAGCCCTCCGGAAACACCACGCTGCCACCCACGCCCTGGACCGACTCCGCGATGAACGCGGCGATCCTGCCCGAGGTGCCGAAGCGGATCAGGTCCGCCACATCGTCGGCGTATTTTCTTCCGGCTTCGGGATCATCCTTGCCGTATGGGCCGCGGTAAAGGTCCGGCATGCGCGCGTGCTGCACTCCGAACGAATGGGCGACATTGAATTTCCATGTGTGGTGCGAGGTGAGCGCCATCGTTGACGGGCTGCCGCCGTGATAGGCGTTGCGCAGTGCGATGGCGTCGAAGTTCCCGGTGTGGGCCCGGGCCATCAGCATCGCAAGATCGTTGGCCTCGGAGCCGGAGTTGGTGAAATACACCACCTTGAGGTCGCCCGGCATCCGGTCGGCGAGCTCCTTGGCATAAAGCGCGATGTTCGGATGCAGGTAGATCGTGGTGGTGTGCTGGATCAGCCGGTTCTGTTCGTTTGCCGCGGCGACCACCTCCGGATGGCAGTGGCCGACGCTGACGGTGACGATGCCGCCGAAGCAATCGAGGTAGCGGCGCCCGGTTTCATCGTAGAGATACTGGCCCTTGCCCTCGACGATCATGACCGGGCGTTTGTAATAGTGGAAGATTCCCGGGCTGACGTGGGCCTTGCGCAGGGCGAGGACCTCGGCGGGAGAGGGGCCGTTGTAAGGCGCGGGCGTGTGATCAAAGGGCGGTAGCGTGGCCATGGCGTTTCAGGAGAGGTTCATGCGACGGAACAACAGATACAGGAAAAACGCGAGAAAGAATCCGGCAAACCATGCCTGGCGGTAGACCAGCTCTAGGAAATCCGGAACCGCCGCCGCGGAAACAACACCCGTGTGTGCCAGGAAGCCGGGAAGGCAGGGCAGCACCGCCAGCAGGAACGCGCCGAGACCCGCAAGGCTGAATCCACCGCAGTAGCGGTAGATCCCGTGTTCCTGATAGAGCTGCTCCACGTCCAGCACCCGCCTGCGGTGTACGAAGTAGTCGGCGATCATGATGCCCGCGATCGGCCCGAGCAACGCGCTGTAGCCGATCAGCCAGACGAAGACATAACCCGTCGGATCCGCCAGCAGTCTCCACGGCATCATCAGCAGCCCGATGCAGGCGGTGATCAGGCCGCCGGTGCGGAAGCTGATCAGGCGCGGTGCGAGGTTCGAGAGGTCGTTGGCGGGGGAGACGACATTGGCGGCGATATTGGTCGAGAGTGTGGCGAGCGACAGCGCAATCAGCGCGATCGCCGAGAGCGGTTTGCTGCCGATGCGCGAGATCACCTCGACCGGATCCCAGATCGTCTCGCCGAAGATCACCAGTGTGGCCCCGGTCACCACGATGCCGACAAACGAGTAGAAGGTCATCGTCGGCGGCAGTCCGATCGCCTGGCCGAGGATCTGGTCGCGCTGCGATCTCGCGTAGCGCGAGAAGTCCGGGATGTTGAGCGAGAGCGTGGCCCAGAAACCGACCATCGCCGTGAGTCCCGCGCCGAAGGCCGACCAGAACGCACCGTGGGTTTCGAACGACGACGGTCTGGAAAACACCGGGCCGAACCCGCCCGCCCGTGTGACCGCCCATGCCATCAGCGCCACGCCGATGAGCAGCAGGAACGGCGCGCTCACCAGTTCGAGCCACTTGATCGACTCCATCCCCTTCCAGATGAAGAACACGTTCAGCAGCCAGAACATCATGAAGCATGCCAGTTGCCCGGCGGACACCCCGAGCCCCGCGATCGGCGCGGCCTGCGACGGATCAAATCCGGTCATGATGGCCAGCGTCGAGTAAACCGCGGCGCCGCCGATCCACGTCTGGATGCCGAACCACCCGCAGGCCACCACCCCGCGCAGCAGCGCGGCGATGTTCGCGCCGCGCGTGCCGAAGCTCGCGCGCAGCAGGACCGGGAACGGGATGCCATAGGCGGTGCCGGGATGCGCGTTGAGCGTCATCGGCACCAGGACAATCAGGTTTCCCAGAAACACCGTGAGCACCGCCTGCCACCAACTCATGCCGGAGCCGATCAGGCTGGCCGCGATCTGATAGGTGGGGATGCAGACGGCCATGCCGACCCACAGCGCGGCGATGTCGCGCGTGCGCCATGTCCGCAGGTGCGGCGGCACGGGCGCGAGGTCCTCGTTGGACAAGGTGGAATTCATGTTGCGGCGGATCTCGGCAGGAACACGCCCCAGCCCGTTTCACCGCACCATTCGCCGCCGCGCACCATGATCCTGCCGCGCACGGTCACGGTATCCGCGCGCCCCTTGACAGCCCAGCCCTCGAAGGCGGAGTAGTCGGTGGCCATCGAGTGCGTGCGCGCCGAGATGGTGCCGCTCCACTCCGGGTCCCAGATGACCAGATCCGCGTCCGATCCCACGGCGATGACACCCTTTTTCGGATGCAGTCCGAAAATTTCCGCGGCGCGGGTGGACGCGCTGCGGACGAAGGTGTGCAGGTCGATGCGACCGGTGGCCACACCGTGGGTGTAGAGCAGCTTGACGCGCTCCTCGACGCTTGGGATTCCGTTCGGGATGAGTGTGAAATCACCCGGCCTGCCCGCCGGTTTGAAATCCGCATCCAGACAGTGCGCCGCGTCCGGGTGGCCCATGTGCTTCTGGGTGAGGAAATCGAAGGGCGCATGGTCGGTGGCCACCGTGTCGATGATGCCTTCCGCCAGCGCCTGCCAGAGGAAATCCTGATGCTCCTTCGAGCGGATCGGCGGGCTCATCACATACTTCGCGCCCTCGAAGCCGGGTGATTCCGCGGCGGTATGGTCGAGCACGAGGTAGGGTGCAACGGTCTCGATGGCGAGCCTGACGCCGCGGCGGCGCGCGTCATCGAGGATCTCGACCGCCGGGCGGTTGCTGGTGTGGACCACATAGATCCGCGCTCCGGTGAGCTCCGCGAAAGTCGTCAGATGATGGCAGCCTTCCGCCTCCACGGCCACCGGGCGCGACGGTTCGTGCCATTCCGGCCCGGTTTTACCCTCGGCGAGCAGCTTGCGCTGGCATTCGGCGATGAGTTCCGCGTTCTCGCAGTGCGCGGTGACCACCAGGCTGTGTGCGGCGGCGAACGAGAGCGTGCGGTAGAGCTCCGTGTCATCGATGCCGAAGGCGCCCTTGTATGCCAGGAACACCTTGAGCGATGTGATCTGCTCCTGCTCCACGATCGTGCGCAACGCATCCTCCGTGGTATCGTCGAAACGGGTGACGCCCATGTGGAAGGTGTAGTCGCAGGAAGCGTTGCCGGCGGCCTTCGACTTCCACAGGCGGATCGCCTCCAGCGGATCGTCGCCGCGGCCGGGGCAGCACATCTCGATGAGCGTGGTGGTGCCGCCCATCAGCGCGGCCTTGCTGCCGCTGCGCCAGTCGTCCTTGGCGAAGGTGCCCATGAACGGCAGGTGGATGTGCACGTGCGGATCGATGAAGCCCGGAAAAACCAGCTTGCCCGCGGCATCAATGACCTCCGCGCCGGCGGGCGCTTCCAGACCGGGACCGATTGCGGTGATCACGCCTCCGGAACAGAGAATGTCCGCGTGCAGGCGGTGGTCCGCATTGACGATGTCTGCATTGCGTATGAGCAGGCTCATGGACGATGCGGCGGGGTTATTTCGCCCACACCTCGCCGTCGCCGAAGCTGAACCAGCGGGTGGTGGTGGTTTTGCGCTGGGTGTAGAACTCCACGCCCTCCCTGCCCTGGATGTGGAGGTCGCCGAAGAACGAATCATTCCAGCCGGTGAACGGGAAATAGGCGAGAGGCGCGGGCACCGCCACATTGATGCCGACCATTCCGGCCGAGACGCGCCTGCGGAACTCGCGGGCGGCCTTGCCGGAATTCGTGAAAATGGCGGCGCCGTTTCCAAAAGCCTGCTTGTTCGCCTCCGCCACCGCCTCGTCCAGAGTGTCCGCCCGCATCACCGCGAGCACCGGCCCGAAAACCTCGGTGTGCATCAGCGGGTTGTCCGGCGCCACCCGGTCGATCACGGTGGGCCCGAGGAAGAAGCCTTGCGGCGCGTCGCCCACCTTGAGCGCGCGCCCGTCTGTTAGAACCTTCGCGCCGGCCGACTCGCCCTCGTCGATCAGGCGTGCCACCCGGTCGCGGTGTCCGGCCGAGATCACCGCCCCCATGTCGGGCTGGGTGTCGCGCACATCCGTGGGGCCGACCCTCATAGAGGCGACCAGATCGGCCAGCGCCGGCAGCAGGCGTTCGGCCGCCTCGCCCACGGCCACAGCGGTGGAGCCGGCCATACAGCGTTCGCCGGCGCATCCGAACGCGCCGTCCTTCACCGCCTCGACGGTGCGGTCCACGTCGGCATCGGGCATCAGGATGATGAAATTCTTCGCCCCGCCGGCGGCCTGGACCCGTTTGCCGTGGGCCACGCCCTTGCGGTGGATCTCGCGCGCCACCGGTGTGGATCCGACGAACGAGACCGCCTTGACGTCGGGGTGTTCGAGCAGGGCGTCCACGCATTCGCGTCCGCCATGGACGATGTTCATGACACCCGGTGGCAGGCCGGCTTTTTCCATCAGGGTGACGATGCGCTGCATGGTCAGCGGCACTTTTTCACTTGGTTTGAGCACGAAGGTGTTGCCGCAGGCGATTGCGATCGGCCACATCCACATGGGGACCAGCGCGGGGAAATTGAACGGGCAGATGCCCGCCACCACGCCGAGCGGATGGCGGTCGGTGTGGCAATCGATGCCGCGGGCGATGTTTTCCAGCGACTCGCCCATGAGCAGGGTGGGGATGCCGCAGGCGTATTCGACCACCTCGATGCCGCGGCGGAGGTCCCCGCGCGCCTCCGAGAGGGTTTTGCCGTGTTCGGTGGAGATGCCGAGGCACAATTCGTCGAATGCCTGCTCGAGCATGATCTTGAGGCGGAAAAGCACCTGGGCGCGCTCGTTGGGCGGAGTGTCCCGCCAGGCCGGGAACGCCTGCGCGGCGGCAGCAACCGCGGCGGCGACTTCCGGCGCGCCGCACATCGGCACGCTGGCGATGACCGCGCCGCGTGATGGGTTGAAGACCGGTTCGCTTGTGCGCCCCGCAGGCGAGGACCACTTGCCGCCGACATAGAGGCGGCACTCGATAGGGGTTTGATCCGACATGGTCCGGGCAGTTCAGCGCATTTTATGCCATCCCGTCAAATTCTTCGGCGGGTAATTTTCCGCTCCACCTCGCATGGAAACCGCTTAGCTTGGGGCCGCCATGGCCGATTCCCGACTCCATCCCGATCCGCGGCGCACGGTGGCCGAGCTCAAGGAACTGCGGGCACTCACCGGAAACGACGCGGGGGCGCAGCGGGTCGCCTTCACCGGTGTGTGGCGCGCCGCCCGCCGCTGGCTGCGCGAGAAAGCCGGCGCGCTTCCGCTGGAGATCCATGACGATGCCGCGGGCAACACCTGGTTCACGCTGCCGGGCGAATCCGAGACCGCATTGATCATTGGCGGCCATCTGGACTCGGTGCCGGATGGCGGCTGGCTCGACGGTTGCCTGAACGTGGTCGCCGGCCTCGAGGTGCTGCGGCGGATCCATGCCGAGACCGCCGGCCGTCCGCCGGTGACCGTGCGCCTGGTGGACTGGGCGGACGAGGAAGGCGCGCGCTTCGGCAAAAGCCTGTTCGGCTCCTCCGCTTTTTCCGGCAACCTCGATCTTGCGGAAGCCCGGCGGCTCAGGGACCGCGATGGCATGGAGCTGTGCGACGCTCTGGCGGAATGCGGCATCAGGCTCGACTCGGTGATGGACGCGGCGGTGGAGCGCAAGGACGCCGGCGCCTATCTGGAACTGCACATCGAGCAGGGCCCTGTTTTGTTAGACAAAGGCCTGCCGCTGGGTGTGGTGCTCGGCACCTGCGGGGTCGAGCGCTGGGCGGTGACCTTCACCGGGCAGGCCGCCCACTCGGGCAGCACGCCGATGGACCGCCGCAGGGATGCCTTTCTGGCCGCGGCGCGCATGGCTCCGGAGATCCATGCGATTGCCGCCCGCCACGGCGGTGTCTGCACCATCGGGTCCTGCAAGACCTTTCCGGGTATCGTCACCAGCGTGGTGGCCGAGTGCGAGATCACGCTCGACCAGCGCCATCTCGACCCCGCCGCGCTTGCCGCGATGCTCGCCGAGGCCAGATCCGCCAGCGAGAGGTTCGCGGCCGAGGGCGGCACGGGCGTGCGCTGGGAGCGCATCTGGCACATTGAGCCGGTGCCGTTCGATCCCACGTTGATCGGTTTTGCCGCGGAGGCGGTGCGTGAAACCTGTGGCTCTGACCACCGCATGCCATCCGGGCCGCTGCATGATGCGGCCGAGGTGGCGCGCGCCGGCATTCCCACCGTGATGCTTTTCGTCCAGAGCCTGCACGGCATCAGTCACAACAAGATCGAGGACACCCTAGAGGAGCATCTGGAACTCTCGGTCGTGGCGCTCGACCGGCTGGCGCGCCGGACGATGGACTGGCTGGCCGGCTCAGCGTGACAGCGAATTGGACTGTTTGACGAAATCATCGCCGTCCCACTCCGCGTCGTTTTTCACCATCGCCGACTCCTTGGCCGCCGCCTCGGCGGCCTTGCGCGCCGTCTGCATGCGCACCAGCTCGGCATGGGTGGTGAAGTATTGCAGGCTGTGCCCCTTGAAGTCGTCGAGGGTGTCGAAGCCCTTGGCCTCCATGAACGCCAGCAGTTCGTCGCACAGCGGTTTGACCATGCCGTAGCCAAACTTCATGACACCCGTGCAGACCTGCACCGTGTCCGATCCCAGCAGGATGAACTGTGCCGCATCCGCGCCCGTTTCCACCCCGCCGATGCCTGAAAGGGTGCGGCCGGGAAACTCCTTGCGGATCAGCTGGGAGATCTCCATGCACATTCTCAGGGCGATCGGCCTGACCGCCTTTGACGAGTATCCGCCCGGCGTGGTGTAGCCCTCGACGGTGGGCTCCGGACGCAGTGTTTCCAGGTTCACGCCCATTACCGAGCGGATCGTGTTGATGGCGGAGACACCGTGGCATCCCGCCCTGAGTGCGGCGGCGGTCGGGTCCTCGATGTGCGTCACATTCGGAGTCATCTTCGCCCAGACCGGGATTTTCGCCACCGACATGACCCAGCCGCACACCTCCTCGAGGATCGACGGGTCCTGCCCCATGGCGGCGCCCATTTTCCTTTCCGGCAGGCCGTGCGGGCACGAGAAATTCAGTTCGAAGGCATCCACGCCCGCGTCCTGGCAGCGTTCGATGATCTCGCACCAACGGTCCTTGTGATACTCCTCCATCACGGAGGCGATCAACACCCCGTGCGGATGGGCGTCCTTGGTTTGTTTGAACTCGTCGAGCCAGATTTCAAAACGCCGGTCGCTGATGAGCTCGATGTTTTCCCAGCCGATGACCTCCTTGCCGTCGGCGGCCATGAGTTTGGCGTAGCGCGGGCCGACGTTGACCACCTTGGAGGCGTCGAGGCTGACGGTTTTGGCGATCACGCCGCCCCAGCCTTCCTTGAACGCGCGGTTGATCACCTTGGAATTGGTGCCGGGCGGGCCGGATCCGATCACGAACGGGTTGGCGAACTTCAGTCCGTTGACAGTGGTGGCGAGTGTGGGCATGGCTTCAAAAGGGATTGCGCGAGTAAGCGCGAAACATGCCGGATGGCCAGAAAAATCGAACCTTGGCCGGTGGTGCCGCGCTCAGCTTGGCGGATGCCTGCCGGCGTCGAGCCGGGCGAGGAACGCGTCCGCCGCCCTGCGGTGGGCGTCTTTCTTCTCCGGTGCGAGTTTCTCCCAGGTGCGCGCCATCATCGAGAGCCGCGGGTTTTTGAGGAAGAACGGCAGGTGGTCGCCGATGAAGGTCCAGAACAGCCCGTCCCAGGTGGCGCACCACGGGCCCTTGGCTTCGTCGGACATCCTGAGGATGTAGTTTGATCCTGATAGATAGGGTTTGGTGGTGAATGTGCCGCCATCCGCGAACTGGGACATGCCATAGACGTTCGGGACCATGACCCAGTCGTAGGCATCGACGAACATGCGCATGAACCAGCGGTAGACGTCGTCCGGGCGGATGCGGCACAACAGCATGAAGTTGCCCAGCACCATGAGCCGCTCGATGTGGTGGCACCAACCGTCGGCGAGCACCTGGCGGATGACGCGGTCCACCGGCGGGATGCCGGTGGAGGCGGTGAGGAAGGCATCCGGCAGCGGCCGCGTGAAGTTCCAGAAGTTTCCGTTGCGTATGCGCGTGCCGTGGTGGCGGTAGATGCCGTGCATGAATTCGCGCCAGCCGATGACCTGGCGGATGAAGCCTTCCTTGGAATTGAGCGGCGCGTCCGTGGCGAGCACGCGGTCGACCACGTCCCGCGGATCAAGCAGGCCGGTGTTGAGGGCCGGGGTGATGGCGGAGTGGTAGAGGGTGGCGTGGCCGGTGGCGATGGCATCCTCGTAGGTGCCGAAGAATGCGAGGCGCTCGCGGATGAAGCGTGCGAGCCATTGTTCCGCATCGCGGCGGGTGACCGGCCAGCGGAAGCCGTCGGTGGTGCCCGGGTTGTCCGGGAAGTTCCGGTTCACATAAGCGGCCGCCTCGCGGGTGAACTCATTGGCGGGGCAGCGCGGCTCGGCGGGTGGCTGGTGGCCGCGCGGCAGCCGCTCGCGGTTCTCCGTGTCGAACGACCACTTGCCTCCGCATGGCGAGCCGTCCGGCTCGAGCAGGATGCCCATGCGCTTGCGCTGTGCCTCGTAGAACGCCGCCATGAACGGCTTGCGGCGGGAGGCGAGCCGGGCTTCGAGGAACTCCGGCGGGCTCAGGAAATTCGGCGACTCATGGATCACCAATGCGGCTCCGCGGGATTCCGCCAGCCGCGCGAGGCGGCGCGACAGCACGGCGTCCGCTGGATCGGCGGCGTGGATCGCCCGCAGATCGCGCGGCAGCACCACCTGCTCGCGCGCACCGGTGTGGGACACCTTGTGTCCGGCCGCCGCGAGTTCGGCGGCGTATGCCGTCATCGACGCGCGGTGGAGCATGAGTTTCTGCTTGTGGATCGCAAGCGGCCAGCGCGTGTCGTTGCCGAAGAACAAGGGATCCTCGATCAGCCACACCGGCCTGCCCTTGGTGATGGCCGGGTGTCTTGCGAAGAGCTGATGGGGGTGGACGATGGTGATTTCCATGGGGCTTGCCGGCTGGCGGAGAGGTTTCTGGCGGGGGTGCGTGGTGATCAATCCTCCTGCGGTGGAGTGTCTGCGGCCGCATCGTTTTTGCGGCGCAGCGACTCGAGGTAGGGGATGGCCGGTGCGGGTTTCACCGGGCTGCCCTCCGTCTCGATCATGGTGCGGGTGCGCCTGCGGCTGTCCGCGATCATGCCGGGGATGAGTTGTGCCTCGGGCAGGTTTTTCCAGAATTTTTTCGGCATTTCGGACTGCATGGCGCGCACCTTGAGCCGGGCGGGATTGAAGATGCTGCGGTAGTAGGCGCGCCAGAGTTCGTCGAGCGCGTCCGCTCCTCCCGTCGGGTCGTGCGGCACTCCCGGGGTAAAGAACAGCCGGCCGCCATCCCAGTGGGCGCACTCGGATGGCGTGAGGATGGACCAGTCCATGTTGGCGAAGCGCTTCACAAAGAACGGCGCGCCGAGACGCACGATGCGGTGTTGTGGCTCGAACCACGCCACGTAGCGCTCGCGTTCTCCCTGTGTGCCGTCATCCGTCCTGCGGAAGCGGACGAACGCGTGCATCTTGTGGATGTCCCTGCCGACCGCCTTGCACCACAGCATGACCTGGCGGACCTGCGGATCGGTGCTCAGGGACAGCAGTGGTTTTTCGCCACCGCGCGTGAGGCGCCAGAGGAGCTGATAGAGAAGCCCCCAGCGGCGCGGGTCGGTGTGGGCGGCGGCGCTGCGGGCGATGTCGAAAAACGCGGCGGGCACCTTGATGTCGGTGGCGGCGGTGGCGGGCGGCGCCGTGCTTGCGAACAACGGGGTCTCGTGGTCCTGGTCGCTCCACAGGACATTTTCCGGCGGAATGCCCGCGGCGAGCAGTCCGCGGGCGGCGTGCCGCCATGATTCGAAGTCCGGTTCGATGACGACGGTGCGCATGCTCAGATTTCGCCGGTGAGCACCGAGCGGGTGTCCGCGGGCGTGGGTTTGGGCGGGGCGAAGTCGAGCTCAAGCTGGCGCGGCGGCGGCAGGAAGCGCTGGCGCAGCGAGTCGCTGTCGAGCAGCGCCGGGCGGTGGTCCGCGGTGATGATGAAGGGCATGATTTTTTTCATCGGCAGGCGCAGCATGACGAGGTCTGCGAGTCTCAGGCGGGTGAAGCGGCGCGTGCCGAGGATGCGGTCGACATTGCGCACGCCGAGGCCCGGGACGCGGAGCAGTTGCTCGCGTGCGGCGCGGTTCACATCGACGGGAAAGAGGCCGCGGTTGCGCAGGGCCCATGCGAGTTTCGGGTCGAGCGCGAGGTCGAGGTTGGGTGACTGGCTGGTGGTGATCTCGTCCACGCGGAAGCCGTAGAAGCGCAGCAGCCAGTCGGCCTGATAGAGCCGGTGTTCGCGGACCAGCGGCGGCGCTTTGGCTGGCAGCAGGGACGAGGGGTCCGGGATCGGGCTGAAGGCGGAGTAGTAAACGCGGCGCAGCCTGTATCCGGAGTAGAGGATGTCCGCGCGCTTGAGGATCAGCGAGTCGGTGGAGTCGTCCGCGCCGACGATCATCTGGGTGCTTTGGCCGGTGGCGAAGGGTGGCGGCTTGGGTTTGCCCGGTGCGGGTTTGGCGGCAAGGCGTTCGTCGATGCGGCCGCGGATGTGACCCATCGCCGCCTGGGTGCGCGCGAGGTTTTTCTCCGGGGCGAGGCGTGCGATGCTTTGTTCGCTGGGCAGCTCGATGTTGATGCTGATGCGGTCCGCGTAGCGGCCTGCGGCCTCGATCAATTCGGGCGAGGCCTCGGGGATGGTCTTGAGGTGGATGTAGCCGCGGAACTGGTGTTGTTCGCGCAGCTTGCGTGCGACATCGACGACCATCTGCATCGTGTGGTCCGCGCTGCGGATGATGCCGCTGCTGAGGAACAGCCCCTCGATGTAGTTGCGTTTGTAGAAATCCAGGGTGATGGCGACCACCTCTTCCGGTGTGAAGCGCGCGCGCGCCACGTTGCTGGAGCGGCGGTTGATGCAGTAGTGGCAGTCGTAGATGCAGTTGTTGGTGAGCAGCACCTTGAGCAGCGAGACGCAGCGGCCGTCCGGTGTGTATGAGTGGCAGATGCCCATGCCGCCGGTGGAGCCGACGCCCTTGCCTCCGCGCGAGTCTTTGCGCGCGGCGCCGCTGCTGGCGCAGGAGGCGTCGTATTTGGCCGCGTCTGCGAGGATCTCGAGTTTGCGGATCAGGTCCATGGATGGGTATTTCCTCAAAACGTGCGGATGGACGACAGGCCGCCATCCGGGCGCAGGATCTGGCCGCTCATGAAGGCCGCCGCATCCGAGAGCAGGAAGGCGGTGATTTCCGCGATTCGCTCGGGATCGCCGACTTGCTGGAGCGGGTGGCGTTTGGTGGCGGCCTCGCGTTTCGCATCGGTGTTGAGGAAGGATGCGGCCAGCGGCGTGTCGGTGAGCGACGGTGCGATCACATTGACGCGGATTTTCGGGGCGAGCTCCGCAGCCAGGGCGAGCGCGAGTCCCTCGACCGCGGCTTTCGCGGCGGAGATGGATGCGTGGAATGTCATGCCTTGCGCGGCGGCGACGCTGGAGAAGAGCACGACGGATGCGGTGGGGGCGGCCTTGAGTGCGGGCAGCGCGTTGCGCACGGCCATGGCCGCGCCGAGGCAGTTGATGCGGAAATCGTGCAGGAAATCCTCCGCCGTGAGCCGGTGGAACGGTTTGAGCGAGATGGTGCCGGGCAGATAGACCAGACCGTCGAGCGAGGCGGGCAGGTCGAGCGGCGTGTGCGCATCCGCATCATAGGGCAGGATGGTGGCACCTGTTTCCGCGAGGGCGCCCGGATTGCGGGTGGCGGCGGTGACGGCATCCCCGCGTGCGGTGAGCAGCCGTGCGGTGGCGAGCCCGATCCCGGAATTGCCGCCAATCAGAAGGATGTTGCGGGGCATGCCGCAATGTGGGGATTGCACATGCGCAGTCAAGGAGCGGTGTGGAAAATCCGTGGCGGGCGCGGCACGTCTCAGCAGACGCGCGACCAGAGCACCTTGAGGTAGCGGGATTCCGGGTAGTTGGAGAGCGTGGGGTGGTCCGGGCCCGCACCGGTGCGGTCGGTGATCTGGAGGCGCTTGTGCAGGCGGTGGGCGGAGGTGGTGACGATGCGCTCGAAGTCGCCCGCGCCGAGCATGCCGGAGCATGAGCAGGTGACGAAGAGTCCGCCGGGGGCGACCAACTGGAGGGCAAGCTTGTTGAGATCGGCGTATTTCCCCTGTCCGGTCGGGTCGTCGCTGCCGTGGATGAATTTCGGCGGATCGACGGCCACGAGATCCCAGGTGCGTCCGTTTTCGATCATGGTGCGGGCCCAGGTGAAGGCATCGGCGTGGGTGAAGCGGACTTTCGCGGAGTTCAGGTTGGCATTGCGTTTCGCCATGGCCACGGCCTTTTCGTCGAGGTCCACGCCGGTGACATCGGGCGAGCCGCCGAGCGCGGCGGAGATCGAGAAGCCGCCGGTGTAGCAGCACAGGTCGAGCACGCTGCGGCCAGCGGCCAGCGCGCCGAAACGCCTGCGGTTTTCGCGTTGGTCGCAGAAGAATCCGGTCTTGTGGCCGGCGGTGAAATCCACCTCGTGGCGCACGCCGTGCTCGCGGATTTTCACGGTTCTAACAGGATCGGAGGCGGCCCCTCCGGAGTCCGGGATGCCTTCGATGCGGGCGAGTTCCGGGTCCACGGAGACGAACAGCCGGCGGGTTTCGAAACATGAGTGGAGCAGCGGCAGCCAACCGGGCAGGCGCTGCCATGCGGCGAGGTTGGTGATTTCAACCGAGAGCACATCGGCGAACTTGTCGGCCACGATGCCCGGCAGGAAATCGGCGTCGCCGTGGATGGCGCGGTAGGAGTCGGTGTGTGCATCGAGGCCGAGGATGTCGCGGCGCAGTTCCGCGGCGCGGCGGATGGCG
>JBIJBN010000194.1:0-4248 GCA_044345175.1 Luteolibacter sp. | reverse complement strand
GCGTTGAATCTAATCAAAATCCGAAGCAGCCAACCCATCTCTGGGGTCAGTCCCCGCATCTGACCCCAGAAAATCGTGTTTCCAAGCCATGAATGAACCCCACTGGCTCGCCAGCTCCGGCTTGCAGCGATTGGCCAAGCCCGCTAGCCTCTCCCCATGAACGACTGCATTGCCGACGACGCGCGCTTCGCCCTGCTCGCGAAAGTAAGACAGGCGCGGATGATGTCTGCGGCTGCCAAGTTTCGTGCAGGCGCCGAGTTGTTTGATGAAGCTTGTGCCTGGACTCTCGCGGGAATCTCAGCCCAGCATCCCGGAGCAAGCGAGGTCGAGAAGCAGCAGGAACTTCTCCGCCGCCTGAAACTCGCTACCATCATCCACCGATGACCGGCACGGATTCACTCTTGAAACTTGTGGCATCCTTTGATGCTGCCGGTGTGCCTTACATGATCGTCGGCTCCTATTCGTCGAATTTCTATGGCATCCCGCGCATGACCAAGGATGCCGACCTGGTGGTCCACCTCGATGCGATAGGCTGGCAGGATTTGCCTTCCCATCTTCCCGACGGCATCGAAATGGAAGAACAGATGGGCTTCGAAATGGTCACCGCCACCCAGCGCGAATTGCTCCGGGTGAAAGACAGCCTGTTCCAGATCGAACTGTTCCGCTTGAGCGACGATGCCCATGACCGCATGCGCTTCCAGCGCCGTCTCCGAAAAACCATCTTCCCTGATGTGGAGGTTTCATTGCCGACCCCTGAGGATGTAATCATTCAAAAACTCCGGTGGTGCCGTGACGCGAAGAGGCCCAAGGACTTCGCAGACACGGTAGCGGTCCTTCAAGTCCAGAAGAAATCCCTCGACTGGCCCTACATCGAGCACTGGTGCGCCCAACACGACACCCTCGACGTGCTCGCCGAAGCCAAGGCCGAAGCCTCCGTGGTGTGGGAGGCGGATGAATTGGAAGACGGCCTGCGGTGACGTTCCACGTTGATGCTGAAGTTCCAATGAATCAATCATAGTCACTTTCCAAGACTTTGCTCCCTGGATCTCAAAGGCGCCCCAAAGGACAGCGAAGAAGAATGCCGCCTCTATCGACGCGGCATCCAGCAACACATCGGCCGCCGCACGATCTTCGCCGCAGCAAACTCGGATGGCGATTTCCAAATGCTCAAATGGACCACGAGCGGCCCCGGTCCGCGTTTCTCAATGATCATCCACCACGATGATGCCGCTCGCGAGTTCGCCTATCAACTTGCGCGACCATTTTCACCCCCATTCATCCCGCCCATATCCACCTGATCTTGGCCGCCTGCTGCTATTGTGATTGCGCTGGACTTGTGCGGAGTGCCCCTGCGAAAAAAACCTAGGCAGGGCCGTTTGGAGAGATATGCTGACGACATATGAAAAACGTCATCCATGGTCCCGCAGTGGCTGCTGACTGCGCGGCTGCGGGTTTTTCCTGATAAGTCACCCCCCAACCACACAATGGACACCTCTTCCATCCCCCACTCCCTCCGCCCTCCGGTCCGGCCACGGGTTCTTTCAAGGGCCTTCGACCTGAAAGCCGGTTTCCGGCGGCCCGGAGCCATCCACTTATTTGTGATGTGCCTGCTGGGGACGCTGCATGCAAGTCCGGCGACCATCACCAGCGCGGAGGCCGCGGCCAATGTCGGATCCACTGTGGTCGTGCGCGGAACCGTCGCGCAGGTTTCCACCGTGGGGAGCGGCATGACATTCGTGAATTTCGGGCGGCCGCATCCCAACAGCGAGTTTATCGCAGTGGTGCGTGCGGGCACTGCGGGTTTCGACAAGCTCACCGCATTCGAGGGCAGGGAAGTCGATGTCGAAGGTACAATCGAGCTGCACCGGGGTCGCCCTCAGATCGTGCTGCAGGCGCCCGGCGACATCCGGCTGGCTGGGGCTGCCCGGGATGCCGGCGTTCCGCTTGCGTCCACGGCATCCGCCCCGGGTTCTGGACCCGCCTCCAAGCCCGCTGCCGCATCCGCGCACTGGCGTGCCGGCAGCCTTGAGAAGTTCAACGTGCCGCTGACGGACGAGGAGAAGCGCATGGCCGGAAAATCACCCTTGGGTGTGAAACCGGAGGAAGCCACCGTGGGGATCATGCTGCCCGTGGGGTTTGATCCGGCCCAGCCGCAGAAGGTTCTGGTTGTTTTTTCCACGGATGACAACGGAGGCGATCACTTCAAGGCGATGCCGCGCTTTGGTGGAATCGCCACCCGCAAGGGCTGGGTCGCCATCGCCGCAACGGGTCCTGTTCTGGAGGAAAAACTCTCCCCCGAGTGGCACGCGGCCATGATTTACGCCGGCCTGCGGGCATTGGTGGAGAGATACCCGGATGCAGGGAAGTGGCGCTATTTCTGCGGGGGCAATTCCGGCGGCGGACTACGCAGTTCGATGATGACCTGTGCGCTGCTCAAGATGGGCTACCCGGTCGAGGGTGTGTTCATGGGCGGCGTGGGCGGCGAAAGGTTCACCACCGGCCAGGCCATCTTCCGGCCCGAACGGGCCAAGGTGCGCAAACTCGCGGTTTATCTGGCCATCGGGAAAAACGACCACTTGGTCAACGCGGCAATGGCCGACCAAGTGGAGGAGAACATCAAAAAGCTGGGCTTCAAAAACATCCGGCGGGACTCCTATGACGGCGGCCACGGCATGAACGAAGAGAGCTTCACCAAGGCGCTTGATTGGTTTGCGCAGGGGCCGGAGTGAACGAGCGCCCAAGCCAGGTGGAGCCTGCATGGACGGTCCGGCGCGTCGTGTCGTGACCACATTTCCGCTTGCCCTGCCGAAGTTGGAGCCGCTCACCCTGCCGCAAATCAAGCCTCCCTATCAGCTCAGGGCGGTCTTGCTCAAGGATGGCCAGATGCAGGTGGCCAGCATCCACGATCCGGCGGTCGAATGAAACGCAGGGGCGGGCTGGCGGATAGCCTGGCCGCCAGCGGCGGGGAGTCACTGCGTTCTCGGCACAGCCGGTGTGAAAACGCCGGGATGCCGGTGGCACGGCGGGTGAGGAGCTCATTCGTCGGCGATTTCAAGCCGACCCGGGCGCCGCAGCGGGATGGACTCCTCGATGTCGCCCAGATCGAGGCTGTCGAGCACGTTGGTGCGGCGGCGGACGAGGCCCGAAGGGCCCGGCATGTTGGCGAAGCTCGGCAGCTCGGTGTGGTAGGGATCGTCACCAAGCAGCGCGGGGGCGGCGGGGCGCACCGGGATGGTATCCAGCGCGGGGAGGTTGAGGATGGCGTTTTCAGGATTCACCGCCTCGGTGGTGGTCCCGGAGTGCAAGGTGCAGAAAGGCAGCGGCCGCGTTCCCTTGCGGAAATATTCAGGCACGGCGGTGGAGCGTGACCGCACCATTCCGGATGCGGCATCCTCATGGTATTCATGACAGAACTCGGTGGAACGCTGGCCGGACACCGAGCAAACGGACACCTGCTCCACATTCGGCGGGGGAGCGATCCCGCTGCCGCCGTATGCGGGAGCCGCGGCATTCATCGCAGCCTGCCATACCGGCAGCGCCAGATCGCGGCTGAACGCGCCCGGATAGATCGGCTCGCCATTGGAGAGCAGGAAGCCGGTCCACACGCCGCAGGTCACACGCTTGTTGTATCCCAGGAACCAGCAGTCCGCGAAGTCATGGGTGGAGCCGCCCTTGCCCGCGCCGTGAAACGGTTTTTCCATCAGGTTCTCGAGCGCGCCCTTGGCACTGCCGCGATACAGCGATCCCGCCATCATGCTGTGCACCTGCCATGCCGTGGCGGGGTCGATCACCTCCGGCCGCTGCGGTTTTTCGCGCGCGCGGCGGTAAACAACCCGACCCTGCGGATCCTCGATGCGGTCGAGATATGCCAGACGGCCGGGCCCCAGCCTGCCGGCCGATGAAAAGGCGGCGATCGCCCGCACCGCCTGTTTCATGGAGACCTGTTCGAAACCGACCGCGATGCGCGGCAGCTGCTCGGCCTTGTCGAGCGGGAAACCGAAATCACAAGCCTTGTCGATCACGCGCTTGAGGCCGGTCTGATCGGCAAAGCGCACGGTGGCGGCGATTTTCGACTGTTCGAGTGCCTCGCGCGCGGTGATTGCGCCCTCATAGACAGGGGAATCCACCTCCATACCCCACTCGCCGAGGATCCCCTCGCGGCCGCCCACCATCACCGCGCGGTTGTCCATCGGCTCGTCCTCGACAACGGTGGCCGGGGTGAGCCCGTGCTCAAACCCCGCCGCGTAA
>JBIJBN010000193.1:0-4249 GCA_044345175.1 Luteolibacter sp. | reverse complement strand
GGCGAGCGCCTGGGGGATTTCCTCCGGCGCGACAAGCATCAGCGCGGTGGACCAGACCTCGGCCAGCGCGGCGGTGGGTGCGCGCACCCAGACGCGGTCGCACGCGGAGGCGGGCATGGCCTGCGGTCCGTCCGGATGGATGATGTGGCTGCCCTGGATGCCGGTGCCCGAGGCGCTGAGGGCCCCGCCCTGCAGCGTGATGCGGTGTTGCCCGCCACTTCCTGTTAGATCGACCGGCCATGATTCCGGGCCGACGGCCAGCAGCGAGCTGGCGCCGGCGGCGAGCAGCGCGTCTGCCGCATCCCAGTCCGCGAGCAGCCGTGCGAGTTGGTCGAGGGCGAAGCCCTTGCCGATGCCGCCGAGGTCGAGTTCACGCCCGGGTGAGGTGCAGGTGACGGCGGGCACGTCCGGGTGGATGATCAGGCTGCCGGTGACGGGTGGTGGCGGGCCTGTGGCGCCGGATTTCCGGTGTTCGATGCGGGTGCCGAGGGTGATGTCGAACAAGCCGCCGGTGAGCGAGTGGGCATCGAGTGCGAGCAGCAGGCATTGGTGGCAGTCCTCGCTGAGGTAGAGTGTTTCGCCGGCGCGCATGCGGTTGACGCGCGAGATGTCACTGCCGTCGATGAAGCGGCTGAGCCGTGACTCGAGTTGATCGATGCGGTGGAAGCATTCGCTGGCGATGCCGCGTGCGGTGGCCTCATCGCCGCCGCGGAAGCGCAGCGTGAAGGTGGTGTGCATCGCCTCATGGTCGAAGGCGTGCGGAGTGGCGGATGCTCTGGAGTTCATGGGTTTCCGCTGCGCATCCAGGCTTCCCAGACGTCGTTTCTGACAAACAGGTGGAGTGGCACACCGGCGCGCAGTCCGCGAGGCAGGGCGACATGGCCGGTGCCGAGCGAGTCCGCCACCGCTTGCCGCGCCTCCGGCATGACGAAGACCAGCGGGAACTCCGCAAGGGAGTCCGGTGCGTCGCGCCAGTAGCCGGTTTTCCGCATATCGCGAAGATACCATGGCAGCGGCCAGTAATCGCTGCCGATGATGGCGGCGGTGTCCGGCGTTCCGGCGGGGTAGGTGGCGCGGAGTTTGGCGAGCCATGTTGCGAGCGACTCGAGATCCGGGCGTGTGGGCACATAGGCGAAGGGGTTGCGCTCGTCGGATGCGAGGCGGCCGGTGGCGGCGCGGGACTGCCGGATCTGGCCGAGCAGCGAGAGGCAGATGACGGCGGCCAGTGCGGCGCGGGTGGTGGCGGAGCATTTCAGGACATCATTTGCCGCGAAACCCGCGAGCAGGCAGACATGCGCCCAAGGCAGGCATGCGAGCCAAGGGGTTTTGTAAGCGATCAGGCTGTAGATCAGGAAATGGCCGGTCGCGGAGAGGGCGAGGAAGCGGGTGAAGGTGGTGGATGCCGTGGCTGGCGCGTTGCTCCGGAAAGCGCGTGCGGCGGCCCATGTGGCGAGCAATGCCGGCGGGGTGCCATACCACCAGATGCCGGCCGCCTCGCGCGGGACGAGCAGCAGCCTGAGATACCAGCCGGGGTCTTTGTCGTGGCCGCCGACAGTCTGATAGATGAAGAAGGTGCGCAGTGCGTCGAGCGCGCCCTGCGGGTGGCGCAGGCCGCCGGTGTAGAGCAGGCCCGCGGTGAGGATGAATGCCGCGATGCCGGCGCAGGCGGGTGCGGCGAGTGCGCGCGCGGCGGCGGGCCCGATGGTGCGGCGGCTCCGCCACCACAACAGTGCCGCCGCGCCGGTCCATGCGATGAGGCTGATGGCGAAGGACGCCTTGGCGGCGAACATCAGGCCGATGAGCGCACCGGCGGCGATGAGCCCGCGGTTGCAGGTCATGGCGAAGAGCGCGGCGGTTCCGCAGAACACCAGCAGCGGCTCGTGGATGAACATCCGGCTGTAGTAAACCAGCAGCGGCGAAGTGGCGAGGAAGGCCGCGGCCGCCAGCATCGGCGCGTGACCGAAGCGCCGGACGCCTGCCAGCGGCAGCAGCACCAGCAGGCAGCCGGCGATGGCCGGCACAAGGCGCAGCGTCTGTTTGGTCATTTCCTGCCAGCTGTTTTCGCCACGGGCGCGGCACAGCGGGATGGCCAGATCCGCCAGCAGCGGGCCGTGGTAATGCGTGGGATCGAAAGTCGGACCGCCGCGCTCCATGCGCCGCGCGGTGATGTGCGCGCCGGTCGCCTCGTCCGCATGGAACGGCCTGGCCGCGAGATCGTCGAAGCGCAGGAATGCCGCGATGCAGGCGGTGGCGATCCAACATGCGGTGATGAGGGTGCGGTTCATCGGTGCGATTTCATCCGATGAAAGAATCCATCTTCCCGCAATGTTTAATCCCTGATAAACCCCGGACCCAAGGGATGCCTGCCGTGCCGAAAGAAATCCTGCTCGTCACTCCGGTGTGGAATGATTCCGCGCGCTTGTCCGTGTTTGGCGGCGAGTTGGCGGCGGCGCTGGCGGCGTGCCCGCTGCCGCTGCGCTGGGTGATCGCGGATGACGGATCGGGCGCGGAGGAACAAGCGCGGCTGGAAGCGCTGTGCGCGCGTTTGGCGGCGGTTTTTCCGCGGGTGGAGACGCATTTCGCCGCGCGGCATCTGGGCAAGGGCGGGGTGGTGCGCGGGGCCTGGGCGCTGGCCCCGGGTGCCGACTGGCTGTGTTTTGTGGATGCGGACGGCAGTGTGTGCGCGCGGGACATGCTCGGGTTGATCCACCGTGCGGTGACATCCGGCGTGTCGGTGCTTGCGATCCGCAAGCGCACCGGGACGACGCGGGTGGAGGAAAGCCTGCTGCGCGGGGTGGCGCACAGCGGGTTCCTGCTGGCGGCCCGGCTGGTGCTTGGCCTGCGGTGCGCCGATCCGCAGTGTGGCGCGAAGGTCATCCGCGGCGATGACTACCGCGCCGTGGCGGGCCGCCTGGTTGAGGACGGCATGGCCTTTGACTCGGAACTTCTCGCCGCGCTGGCGCATGACGGCGCGGTGTGGACGGAGGTGCCGGTGACCTGGATCCAGAAAAAAGGATCCAGGGTGAGCCTGTGGCGCGATGGTTTCCGGATGATTGCCTCGCTGCTGCGGATCCGCCGCATGCGCGGCAGTTGGTAGCTTCAGCGTTCCCCGCCGAGCTTCTCCATTTCCTCGTTCATGAAATCCATGAGGCGCTGCATCTCGGCGAGGTGACGGCGCAGCATTTGCTCGCCGCCCGGCCGCCTGCGTCCGGCTCCGGGCGCGACCATGTCTCCGGAACGCATCGCCGCCTGCCGCTCGGGTGTGCGGACTTGTGCGAGTGCCGGATCGCGAGGTGCGGTGGCGAGCATGTTGCGGACTGTTGCGGCAGGCATGATGAATGACCGGGTGCGGTCGGCCCGGGCGAGGGTGACGCCGATCACGCGGCCCTGCAGGTCCACCACCGGGCCGCCGATCTGATCCGGCCGCGGGCGCATGTCCGACTGGATCACGCTGGTGAATGAATCGCGCACCTGGCTGACCGGGCCGCCCATGCGTTCCATCTGGCGCAGGCGGTGGCCGGGGAAGTGCGGCAGGTCCGGCCGGTTGCCCAGCAGCACCTCCGTTTCGCGGCGTTTGTCGCCCGATTGCACGAGCAGGGTGACCTTGCTGCCGGGTTCCGCGCCGACCAGCGAGTTTTTGAGTTCCATCAATCCGGAGATCGTCCGCTCGCCGACCTTGAGGATGACATCGCCCGGTTTGATGCCTGCGGCGGCGGCGCCGGAGTCGGGTGAGGTTTGTTCGACCCTCACGCCGGGGCCCTGGTAATCCATTGATCCCACCACGCCGAGGAAGGCGCTGTCGGTCTGGCGCAGGTTGCGTTCCAGCACACTGACCACGCCGAAGGCGGCGGGGCGGCCGTCCGGCTGGGGTGCGGCAAGGAACGCGCCGAGCGGCGGGGTGTGGTCGCTCCAGCGGACCGGGGCGAGGGTGCCGCCGGTGGTCTCAAGCACGGCGAAGTCATCCTCCTCGTAAACCCCGGAAACCGTGGCGGCAAGCACCACACCGCCGGCGCCCTCGACGCGGAGGGCGGGTGCGGTGGCCACTTCGCTCCACTTGGTGAGGATGCGGTTTTGCGCGATCACCGTGCCGTAGGCGACCCGGCGGTTGCCGGACCAGACTCGCACGGTGGATCTGGCGGCATCCGACAATGTCTGTTGGATCGCGCGGTTGAACTCTTCGGTCTGGGCCTCGACCTTTGCCTGCTCCTCGGGGCGCAGCAGCGGGATGTCCTCGTTTGCCGTGGCGCTG
>JBIJBN010000192.1:0-4306 GCA_044345175.1 Luteolibacter sp. | reverse complement strand
GAGGAAGTCGATGAACTTGTGTGCCAGATCCACCTGCCCGGAGGTCCGGGGGATGCAGAGGTCGTCACATGAGAATGCGGTGCCCTCGACGGCGATCTTGATGACGATGTCTTCGTTTTCCTCCGCCACCTGCAGCAGGTCACCCGCGTAGCCTTGGACCAGGTGGAATTCCCCGGAGGCGATTCCGCTCTTGTATTGCTCGTTGTCGAATTTCGCGATGTTTTTCTTCCATCGTGCGGCGACATTGCGTGCTTGCTCCAACTCGGAAGGTTCCTTTGAGTTGAGTGAAAATCCGAGCGAGAGCAGCGCTGCGCCGAGCACCTCGCGCATGTCGTCCAGCAGTGTCATGCGGCCCTTGAGCGCGGAGCGGTCGAACATCGAGTAGGATGCCGCGGGGTCAGTGACCTTGCTGGAGAGCCAGGCGATGCAGGTGGGTGCCATCATGTAGGGCACGGAGTGCGCCATTGCGGGATCGAGGGCGCGGGCGAGGTAGTTCGTGTCCACATGCTTGAGGTTCGGCAGCTTGGAGTGGTCCAGCGGCAGCAGGCGTTCCTCCCTCGCGAGCGTCTTGACCATGTAGGAGGTCGGCACCAGCAGGTCGTAGCCGACGGCGCCGGCGGCGATCTTGGCATACATCGACTCGTTGGTGTCGAAGGTGTCGATTTCCAGCTTGCATGAGTTTTCCTTTTCAAAGCGCGCCGCGAGGTCCGGATCCAGATAGTCCGCCCATGTGAAAAGACGCAGGGTGGACGGGTTGCTTGACTTGCAGGAGGGCAGTCCGGCACTGGCGAGGGCGGCGGTGGTGGTGGTGATGAAATGGCGGCGTTTCATGATGGTTGCATCACAGGGAAATCACGGATCATGCCGTTTGCCCATCCCAAATTCGCGGACTTGCGGCCGGCTTTTGCCGGGCTAGCATGCCGCCGATGAATCGCAGATCCGCAGGACGGCATGGAAGAAGCTCAGGTGTTTCATGGATGGCGCGGGTGGTGCTCGGCCTCGTTGTGCTGGGTTTGCTGGCCGGTGTGTTGCTTTACTCCGGCATCCGCGGATATCTGCACAGCGAGGGATTCAGGCGGTTGCTGTCGGAGAAGGCTGGCAGGGCAGCCGGTGTGCAGGGTTCGTTCGCGCCCTTCCGTTGGGACGGGCTGGCGGTGGAGTCATCCGCGTTTGAAGCCAAGGGAGACGGGCTGGTCCGTGCCATGAGGGTCGATGATTTGCATACCGAGATCGGATTGGGGGGCTTGCGGCGCGGGGTATGGGAAATCCGCGACGCCCGCGCGAGGCGGGTTGAGATCGTCATGGATGTCATCGGTGGTGCCGTGCCCGGGCCGCCGCAGGCAGCGGCGCCGGCGCTGGAGAAGCGTGAGCGCAAGGCACCCGCGGCAGGCCGCTCCAAGTGGCTGCCGCGTGAAGTGGAGCTTCATCATCTCGAACTTGGTGAGGTGAATGTGCGGCTGGGCACCGGAGATGGGGAGGCCGCCGCCTCCGGGATCAGGATGCTGCTCGAGCCGGATGGCGGGCGTGGATCCCACCGCATCCACGCCACAGGCGGGACCCTCCGGATGCCTGACGGACGGCTGCCGGTATTGCGGCTGGATGAGACGCGTCTGCGTTGCACGGAGGACGCGGTTTTCGTCACTCGTTTTTCCGCAGGAGTGTTTGAGGCCGGCCGGATCGAGGCGGCGGGCGAGTGGGACCGGCAGGCCGCGAGATACTCGTTTTCCGGAAATCTGGGTGGCGTGAAATGCGCCGAGGTCCTGGATGAAACATGGGCAAGGCGGCTGACCGGGGACATTGGCAGCGATTTCTCCGTGGAGAATTATGCCGGCAGGCCTTCGGCGCACGGGCGCCTGGTCGTGCGGAATGCCACGCTGACGGCACTTCCGGTGCTGGATCTGTTGGCGGCCTATGCGGATACCCGGCGTTTCCGGATGATGGCTTTGAGCGATGCCCGGGCTGACTGGAAATGGGAGGATGACCGGCTTGTGCTCAGCAACATCACCCTTGCCAGCGAGGGTTTGGCGCGGTTGGAGGGCATGTTGGTGATCCGTGGGCGTGAGCTTGAGGGTGACCTGCGCCTTGGGCTGGTGCCCGGTTCGTTGGCGTCGATTCCCGGTGCGGAGACGAATGTTTTCCGGCCCGGGAGCCACGGGTTGCTATGGGCTCCGCTGCGCCTTGGAGGGACGCTCGACAAGCCACGCGAGGACCTCAGCAAGCGTCTGATCGCGGCCGCGGGACTGCGTGTCTTGGAAAACCTGCCGCAGGCCGGGGAGCAGGTCGGCAAGCTCCGGCGCGAACTGCTGTCCGGAAAACCGGGCAAGTCCGCCAAGGCCGTGGAAAAGGGCATCGAAATCCTCGGCCGGGCCGGGATCGGGGCGCAAGAGGTCGGAGGAATCCTCGACAGCCTGCTCGGGGACAAAAAAGACGGCAAAGCGGTGCCTCCCGGGCAATGACCATGCCCAACCGTGAGATTTTCACCCGGGTCCGGCCGATCCGCCCGCCGACGGCAAACGAATTTCCGCCGGTCGCATTTTCCGCTTCCGTCTTTTGTGGCGATTCTGTCACAAACGTAGCGTCGTGCATCGAATCACTCCACTGCCACCCATTGTTTGTGTTTACGACGTGTTGGCACGCACGCTGCAACCGAAGGCTTTGAATCGAGATCATCCTGCCGTGTTTTCACACCGACACCGTCACTGGAATCATTACCGGCAGGGTTTCACCCTGATCGAGGTGGTTGCTGTCATCGCGATCATTGTGATCCTGCTGGTGGCGGGAGTCGGATTGATGGGGGGCAGCGGTGCGCAGGCGCGGCGTTCCGCCGCGGACATGCTCACTGGCATGATCGAGCAGGCCCGCACCACGGCGATCACCACCCGCTCCCACGTCATGCTCGCGGTTGCCGAGCCGGGGGACCTGACGAACCCGGACCAGCGCTGCCGGATCGGCCTGATCAAGGTGAAGGTGTGGCCTGACAACCCCGGCACCAGCGTCATTGAAAACACGCCCGACAACGAGGTGGTGCTGCTCGGGCGTTGGAAAACCCTCGAAAACGGCGTGATCATCTGGGGAGGGAATCCGCCCAATCATGCCGGAGTGGTGAACCCCATGGACAAGGACGAACTCTCGCTGAAATTACGCGCCAACCAGCCGTCATTCCGGGTCCACGCGATCGTTTTCGACTCGCGGGGCGGCTTGGTCTATCCGGTGCAACGCGCCCAGGTGCTGATGCGCGTGGCCGAAGGCGGATACCGCGACGGGCGGGCCCAGGCGAACAAGCGGGGCGAGGGCATTCCGGAAAACCTGCTCAAAGTGGGCGGCGTGACCGGCCGTCCCTACCGAATCGACGGATGAAAAACGCGCGTGTCAGATCCTGTTTCAAACCCGGAGCCACGCTTGCCGAGGCGGTGATCGCGGTGGGCGTGCTGGCGGTGGCGGTGCCGCTTGTCTTCGGCGCCCTTGCGGAGGCGGGGAAAAGCGGGATGGCCGCCGAGGCGGAAACACGCAGCAGCTGGATGGTGCCCGCATGCATGGAGGAGATCCGCGCCTCGCGCGAGGGCCGGCCCCAGTATTTCACCCCCACCACCACCGGCCAGCCGTTCCCGTCCGCCGGCGACGTCTGGGCGCTGGCATTCACTGCCGAGGGCAGGGCGGTCGGCAAAATTTCCAAAACCCAGTCCGACAAGGGGCTGCAGGAATTGAATGGCGAGACGGTCCGCTACATCGCGTTGCTCAACGCCGCCGCCGAGACTCCGGTGGCGGGTGTCACGCCGATGTTGCGCACCCGCATCACCATCGAGTATCCCGCGGCCGCGCCTGCCGTGAAACGCTCGAAACTCGATTTCCACACTCGCATCCGATGATCCGTCCGGCGTCCAGACTCCCCGGTTTCACGCTCATCGAGCTGATGTGCGCGATGGTGATCGGCTCGATCATCCTGCTGACGGCTGCCTCGCTTCTCGGAAGCTCGGGCGAGGGATACGAACGGGTGAGCGGCGGCGTGGCCAGCGAGCGGGAGGCGCGCGCGGCCATCAACCAGCTCAACGCGGATCTTGCCACCGCACAGTTCCACCCCGAATCCAAGTTCCTCAAGTCCAACAATGCGTGGCCGGATGACGAGATCGGGTTTCTCTGCCTTCAGCCGGCGCAGGCACAGGCGGAGGCCGACCGCATCGGCGACCTATGCGCGGTGTATTACTATCTGGATGACCTGACGCTCGGCGGCAAGTCCGTGCGTTGCCTGATGCGGGGGTTCCGCAGCAGCAGCAAAACCTTCGAGGCGCTGGAATTCGACAATGTCGAT
>JBIJBN010000017.1:0-14198 GCA_044345175.1 Luteolibacter sp. | reverse complement strand
GAGCTCGACCACCGCGGAGTCCGCCAATACCAGCGCACGCTGGCTCAGGCTGTGCGGACAAATCGGCGTGATCAGGAAAACCTCCGCGCACGGAGCAATCAACGGCCCGCCGGCCGAGAGCGAATACGCCGTGGATCCGGTCGGCGTCGCCACAATCAACCCGTCGGCCCGGTAGTCGTTGAGCCGCTCGCCATTGACGGTGGCGCGCAGCGAGACAAGCCGCCCGGTCTCACCGCGGGCCAAGGTAATTTCATTCAGCGCCGTGAAGGTTTGCGGCGGGTGGCCGGCACGGTGCACGGTGGCCGAGAGCATCGTGCGCACGCTGGTTGTGAACCGGCCTCCTGCCACGGCTGCGGCGAATTCATCCAGCTCGCCATCGGTGCAGCTGGTCAGAAACCCGAGCGTGCCGACATGAATGCCCGCCACCGGCTTGGCGAAGTCCCCCAGCCTCGAGACGGCATGCAGCATCGTGCCGTCGCCACCGATGGCCGCGGCCAGATCCACACGGCTTGAGAACGCCCCCGCGGGAATGCCTCCCGCTTCGCCGACGAGTGCGGCGGTTTCCGTTTCAAGCAGCACCTCCGCCCCGGCGGCGGCCAGCGCCTTGCGCAACGCCAGAACGGTGGGAATGGAGCCGGGTTTGTGGGGATTGGCGAGGATTCCAACGATCACAGGATCGCAATGTATGACATGATCACCCGCGATGGCAAGCGACAGGTCGCGGCCGAGTTTGGACTTGCAAGCCCACTTCCGCATGCGTAAAAATCCCTTCGCACGGCTTCTGACGAAAGAAAGGAGTGGGTCTCACACCCACTCTTTTGCGTCTCCGGACCTCAGAAGCGGCGATCGCAGACACCGCCCGCCATGACCAACGATATCGTCGCCCTCATCGAGTATTACGAAAAGGAAAAAGGAATCGACCGTGACAAGGTCGTCGCCGCACTGGAATTCGCCTTCATTTCCGCCTACCGCAAGATGGTCCCGGGCGCCGATGCCATCGAAACCCTGCGGGCAGATGTCAACACCAGGAAGGGCGAGACCCGGATCTTCGCCTCGCTGACCGTGACCGCCGACGAGGACTACCGCGACAAGTTCAATCAGGTGCCCCTCTCCACCGCCCTCAAGAAGAATCCCGCCGCCCAACCGGGCGAGGTGGTGGAATTCAACGTCACGCCGAAGGATTTCGGCCGCATTGCCGTGCAAACCGCCAAGCAGACGATGATGCAGCGCCTGCGCCAGGCCGAAAAGGAGATGATCTACGAGGAGTTCAAGGACCGGGCCGGCGATGTGGTCTCCGGCACCGTCCGCCGCTTCGAGCGCAACGACGTGATGATCGACCTCGGCAAGTTCGAGGGCATCATGCCCAACAAGGAGCGCGTCCAGGGAGAGGACTACAACATCGGCGACCGCATCCGCTGCTACGTGCTCGCCGTGGAAAACGAGGGCCGCGGCCCCGAAATCATCCTCTCGCGCAGCCACCCGAATTTCGTCCGCCGCCTGTTCGAGGCGGAGGTGAATGAAATCTCCGACCGCACCGTGGAAATCCGCGGCATCGCCCGCGAAGCGGGATTCCGCACCAAGGTGGCCGTCTGGAGCAGCGACCCGAAGGTCGATCCGGTCGGCGCCTGCGTCGGCATGCGCGGAGCCCGCGTCAAAAACATCGTCCGCGAACTCAACAACGAGAAGGTCGACATCATCCGCTGGAGCGAGGACCCGGCGGAATTCGTCAAGGAGGCGCTCAAGCCCGCCGAACTCCGCTCAATCACCACCGACGCGGAAAACAAAGTGGTCCATGTCACCGTGGATGAGGCCGACCTCAGCAAGGCGATCGGCCGCAAGGGGCAGAATGCCCGGCTCTCGTCCCGCCTCATGGGCTGGGATGTCCAAGTCCGCCGCGATGAATCCAAGGAGGAGCAATTCAAGGAGAAAATCGGCGGCGTGGCCCACTCGCTCGGCGAACAACTGGGGATTTCCGACGAACTCGCGGAAAAACTCACTGTCGCGGGCGGCATCTCGCCGGAATTCATCACCGAAATGACCGAAGAGGACATCGCCGAGGCCCTCGAAATCACCATCGAGGAGGCCGCGCCGATCCTCGCCCGTGCCCAATCGATCGCCAGCGGCGCCGGAGCCACCGCCGGTGAATAAAACGGACCCTCGCCAACCCTTCACCCTCCCACGAACCCGCAGAACCACCGGATGCCCGAAAAAAGCGACAGCTCACCCCAGAAAGAGGAGGTTCTCGATCTGCTCGGATCGACCCGCAAGCCCTCGCGCCGTGAGCGCCAGCGCATGGAGGCGGAAGCCGCCGCCCCCGCACCCAGCAAGCTGGAAAAAGCCAAAAGCGAGGCGCTGGATCTTTTCTCGGATGAGAAAAAGCCCAAGACCCGCAAGGCGGCCGCCCAGCCGAAGGCCGTGCTCGGCAGCATTTCCAAGATCCTCGGGCGTGATGACGCCCAAATGGTCGCCATCCCAGCTCCGGTTGCGGCCGCACCCGTGGTAGAACCCGGGCCCGTGGAGGATCCCGAGACGCCGGAGGATTCCAAGCTGATCATCATCAAGCCGCCGATCATGATCGGCGAACTGGCCGCGCGCCTCGGCGTCAAACCGTTCAAAATCACCGCGGATCTCATCAAAATCGGTGTTTTCCCGGGGCCGAACCAGCCGCTTGAGCCGGAAATCGCAGCGAAAATCTGCGAAATCCACGGCTTCACCTTCGAGCGCGAGAAGCGCGACAAGGAGAAGGGTTTCCACAAGGTCGAGCAGGTCATCACCGAACCCGAGGCCCCCGTCGCCGAGCCCGAGGACATGCTCAAACCACGCCCGCCGATCGTCACCATCATGGGACACGTGGACCACGGCAAAACCTCGATTCTCGACTTCTTCCGCAAGTCCAAGGTGGTTTCCGGCGAGGCCGGCGGCATCACCCAGCACATCGGTGCCTATCAGGTCATCCACCATGACCAGGAGATCACCTTCCTCGACACCCCGGGCCATGCGATCTTCTCCGACATGCGCGCCCGCGGCGCGGACATCACCGACATCGTGATCATCGTGGTGGCGGCAAACGACGGCATCATGCCGCAGACGCTCGAGGCCATCGAACACGCCAAAAAATCCGGCAAAACCATCATCGTCGCCATCAACAAGTGCGACCTGCCATCGGCCAATCCGGACCGCGTGAAGACCCAGCTCGCTGAAAACGGCCTGCAGACCACCGACTTCGGCGGCGACACCGAGTTTGCCGAGGTGTCCGCGCTCACCGGCCAAGGCATGGAATCGCTTCTGGAACTGATCGCGCTCCAGGCCGAGGTGCTCGAACTCAAGGCCAACCCGAAGGCGACCACCCGCGCTGCGGTCATCGAGGCCCGGGTGGTCCCCGGCCGCGGCACCACCGCCACCGTGATTGTCGAGACCGGCACGCTCAAGTCCGGCATGCCTTTCATTTGCGGACCCTTCTCCGGCAAGGTCCGCTCGCTGGTCAACGACCGCGGCGAGAGCATCAAATCCGCGCATCCCGGCATGCCGGTGGAGGTGATCGGCTTCGAGGAACTGCCGAATGTGGGCGATCACCTCACCGAAATGAAATCCGAGCGCGAGGCGAAAACCCTCGCCACCGAACGCCAGGAATCACTGCGGCTCGAACGCCTCAAACCCCAGCACCGCAACCGCCTCGAGGATCTCTATGCAATGGTCACCGACGGCGCCGGCAAGGCCCAGCTCAAACTCATCCTCAAGTGCGATGTCCAGGGCTCGGTGGAGGCGATCCGCAAGGCCGTGCTGGCCATCGAGTCGGACAAGGTCGAGTGCGCCTTCATCACCGCCGCCGCCGGGCCGGTGACCGAGTCGGATGTGGCCTACGCCGCATCCGCCGGCGCCGTGATTCTCGGCTTCAACGTCAAGGTCGAGGCCAAGGCCGTGAAATCCGCCAAGGCCACTGGCATCGAAGTCAAGCTCTACTCGGTGGTTTACGAACTCATCGACCAGGTCCGCGAGGCGATGCTCGGCCTGCTCGAGCCGCTCACCCGCGAATCGGTCATCGGCCATGCCGAGGTGCGCCAGGTCTTCAAGCTCTCGCGCGGGCGCGCGGCGGGCTCTTTCGTCACCGACGGCCGCATCCACCGCAAGGCCCACGCCCGCGTCATCCGCGACGGCATCCCGGTGTTCGACGGCCGCATGTCCACCCTGCGGCGCTTCCAGGAAGAGGTCGAGGAGGTCCGCCAGAACTTCGAATGCGGCATCCGCCTCGGCGAGTTCAACGAATACCAGGAAGGCGACATCATCGAGTGCTACAAACTCGAGAAGGTGCCGCAAACATTGTGAAACGACATTCGGACCCGGAAGCAGCGGCCGTCCCGGAATCCTCCCGCTGTTGATCCGCCGGTCCCGGCACCCCGCCACACGCCATGTCACGCCGTCTCGATCGTATCAACGAACTGCTCCGCCGAGAGATCGGCAATGTGATCCAGAAGGATTACGAATGGCAGGGAAAACTCGTCACCGTCAACGAGGTGGATGTCACCCAGGACCTGAAGGAGGCCAAGGTGTGGACCAGCGTGCTCGGCGGCGCGGCCGCACCGGTGATCGACAAGCTCAACCGCGAGCACGGCGCGATCCAAGGCAGGGTGATGAAGCGCGTGGTGCTCAAATCCACGCCGGTGCTGCATTTCCACCACGATGCCTCCGCCGTGCGCGGCGTGGACCTTGTGAACCTGCTCGATGAAGTGGAGAAACTGCCCAAGGCGCCCGTGGAGGATCCGGCGGACCAAGGATAGGATGCGCCGGGCGGCCACTCCCCCACCCCGCGCATCTTGCGTTTCGCCGCGCCGCGATTGCCACCCGCCGGGAAACCGGTTGCACGGCGGCGGCATCCAGCCCTACTAATCCGCAGCAGCCATGGACGACAAACCGTTCTTCTACCAAGACCCGTTCCCGCTCGGACCCGACACCACCGGATACGAGTGCATCTCCACCGCTCACGTTTCCGTATCGGAGTTCGAGGGCCGCCCGGTTCTCAAAATCGACCCGGAAGCGCTCACCCTGCTGGCCGCGGAGGCGATCAAGGCGGTCAACTTCACACTCCGTCCGGACCACCTCGCACAGGTCGCCGCCATCCTCGACGATCCCGAGGCCTCGGACAACGACCGCATGGTCGCGCTGATGCTGCTCAAGAACGCGGAGATCGCGGCCCACGGCATCCTGCCGTTCTGCCAGGACACCGGAACCGCCACCATCTTCGCCAAAAAGGGCCAGCAGGTGTGGACCGGTTGTGACGACGCGGAGTTCCTCTCCAAGGGCATCTATCAGACCTACATCCGCGAGAACCTCCGCTACTCGCAGACCGCGCCGCTGACGATGTTCGACGAGGTGAACACGCGTACCAACCTGCCGGCGCAGATCGATCTGCACGCCTGCCCCGGTGATGAATACAAATTCCTTTTCGTCAGCAAGGGCGGTGGCTCCGCGAACAAGACCTTTCTCTATCAGGAAACCAAGGCCCTGCTCAATCCCGCGCGCCTGAAGGAGTTCTGCGTGGAGAAAATGCGGTCACTCGGCACCGCGGCCTGCCCGCCCTACCACCTCGCATTCGTCATCGGCGGCACCTCCGCCGAGACCTGCCTCAAGACGGTCAAGCTGGCATCCACCCGCTACTATGACGCACTGCCCGTCACCGGCAACGAACACGGCCGCGCGTTCCGGGACCTCGAACTCGAGAAGGAACTGCTCGAACTCGCGCGCAGCATCGGCATCGGCGCGCAGTTCGGCGGCAGATACTTCGCCCTCGACGTGCGCGTCATCCGCCTGCCGCGCCACGGCGCCTCCTGCCCTGTCGGCATCGGCGTCTCATGCTCGGCCGACCGCCAGGCGAAGGCAAAGATCACCCGCGACGGGATCTTCATCGAAAAACTCGAGAAGAACCCCGGCCGCTTCATTCCGGAACGATACCGCGACTGGAAGTTCAAGGGCGTCGAAATCAACCTCGACCTCGGCATGGAGGAGACACTCAAGACCCTGTCAAGGCACCCCGTCACCACCGCACTCTCGCTCAGCGGCACGATCATCGTCGCGCGCGACATCGCCCATGCCAAACTCAAGGAGATCCTTGAAAAAGAGGGCGACCTGCCGGATTACTTCAAGAGATACCCGGTCTACTACGCCGGGCCGGCCAAGACGCCGGAGGGCATGCCCTCCGGATCCTTCGGGCCCACGACAGCCGGCCGCATGGACAGCTATGTGGATCTGTTCCAGTCGCACGGCGGCTCGATGGTCATGCTCGCCAAGGGCAACCGCAGCAAGGCGGTGACCGATGCCTGCAAAAAACACGGCGGATTCTACCTCGGTTCCGCCGGCGGACCCGCCGCACTGCTCGCCAAGGAACATATCAAGTCACAGGAAGTGGTCGCTTTCCCCGAACTCGGCATGGAGGCCGTCTGGAAAATCACGGTGGAGAATTTCCCTGCCTTCATCCTGGTGGATGACAAGGGCAATGATTTCTTCACCCGCCTCAACACCTGTCCGGTCTGCACCTGATTGCCACGCTCACCTCGGCATCCCCCGGCCGGCGAAGAAATACCTCGCACACTCGAGGATTCCGGTAGCCAGTTCCGCACTGTCCAGCCCTGCCGTGTCGAGTTTGAGATGCGCGGTTTCCTGATAGAGCGGCCTGCGCGCGGCCATCAGTTCGCGGATGCGCGCGCCGGGGTCATCCGTGTGCAACAGCGGCCGCTGGCGGCTTCTGGATGTGCGATCGAGGATCACATCCTCCGGCGCGTCCAGCCACACCACATATCCGAGACTCCGGAGCAACGCGCGGTTTTCCGCCGTGCCGATCACTCCGCCACCGGTGGATATGATCCTCCCCGGCGCATCTGGCCCCGCCAGTTCGCGCAACAACGACGTCTCCGCCGCGCGGAACGCCGGCTCCCCTTCGTCCGAGAAAATCGCGGTGACCGGCTTGCCCGCGCGTTCCTCGATCAGCTGGTCCATGTCCACCAGCGGATACCCGAGCCGCTGGTGCAGCTCGCGGCCCACGGTGGATTTCCCGCAGCCCATGAAGCCAATGAGAACGATGCTCTGCGGCGGGACGGGCGGCTGGCTCATACGCCATGCTAGTGCGCCGCCTGGCGCGGCGGAATCCCAAAATGCAGGGGTCCCGGTTTGACTACCGGGCGGATTCGTGGGAGTCCTCCCGTGTCCGTTCCAGCGATGTCCCTGCCCGCGCTCACAGGCTTGTCTCACGATGCCCTTGCCACCTGGCTGCGGGATGCGGACGAGCCGTCGTTCCGCGCCGGGCAGATCCTCGATTGGGTGTGGCGGAAACATGCCGCATCCTTCGATGCGATGAGCGACCTGCCCGCAGGCCTGCGCGGCAAACTCGCGGCATCATTCCGGCTCTCATCCCTCACCCATGCCGACACGCAAGGCTCGGCGGACAGCACCCGCAAGTTTCTCTTCCGCCTCCACGACGGCCGCTACGTGGAAAGTGTGCTGATCCCCGCCAGCCCGGCGCTTTATGGCGAGAGGTCGGACCGGCGCACACTCTGTGTCTCCTCTCAGGTCGGCTGTGCCTACGGTTGCCGGTTCTGCGCCTCCGGCCTCGCAGGATTCACCCGCAATCTGGATGCCTCCGAAATCGCCGGCCAGGTCATCGCCGCACAACAACTCTCCGGCGAACGCGTGGACAACCTGGTTTTCATGGGCATGGGCGAACCGCTCGCCAATCTCGACAACCTGCTTGGCGCGATCCGCCTGATCACCGGGGAACAAACGCTCCGGCTGGGCGCGCGCCACCTCACGGTGTCCACCTCCGGCCTGGTGCCGCAGATCCGGCAGCTCGCCGACCATCCGCAACAAATCCGCCTGGCCATCTCGCTCCACGGCGCCACCGACGAGGTCCGGGAACAAATCATGCCCGTCAACCGCAAGTGGCCGCTGGCCGAACTGCTCGCCGCGCTCGGATACTGGAACTCGCGCAAGAAACAGAAGCTCACCCTCGAATTCATCCTCATCGAGGGCGTGAACGATTCGCTGGAACAGGCCGCAATCCTCGCCGGCCTGGCCCGGCGGCTGCACGCCAAAGTCAACCTCATCCCCTACAACACCGTGGACGGCCTGTCGTGGAAACGACCGTCGGACACACGCTGCCGGACATTCCGCGACGTGCTCGCGAAACAGGGCGTGCCCGTCACGCTGCGCATGGAGAAAGGCCATGATATCGACGCCGCATGCGGCCAGCTGCGCCTCAAGCGCGAGACTGCGGAGGGACACGTGGCCACGGCGCCTGCCAAACCGGCCTGACGCGCACTGCCAGCCCGCGGCCCGCCATCCATCAACCCAGGGCAAGCGCCTCCTCGAAGGCGGCCTTGATGGTGGCAATCGGCTCCACACCGCAGGAGACGCGCAGCAGGTTCGCCGGCACACCGCATGCCTCCGCCCACTCGAGTTCGGGGTAATGCGCCAGCATCACATACGGGCACACCAGGGTGAAGGTGGTGCCAAAGCTGGGTCCTTTGCTCAGGCGCAGCGCATCATAGACCTTCGCGGTCTTCTTGCTGTTGGCGAGCACGAATGACAACAACCCGCCGTAGCCGCCGGTTTTGCGGCGCGCCGCATCGTAGTGATCGCGTGTGGTGAGCGACGGATGCCAGACACGCTCGACCGCCGGATGCCGTGACAGCCAGTCCGCGAGTTCCAGGCCGTTGGCATTCACCACCTCCATGCGTGAAGCGTAACCTTTCAGATTGGAGAGCAGCACTTCGGCATCGCCAATGTAAAGCGGCGCACCCTCGGCGGCATCCGTCCGCAGCGAAGCCTCCATCACGGGCGCGAATGGCGAGTCGCCGCGCAGCGCCACCATGCCCGCCATCACATCACCTTCACCGGACACCCACTTCGTCAGGCTGCTGGTGAGCACATCCGCGAAGCTCAGCGCATCCACATTCAACGGCCCGGCCGCGGAATCATCCACAACCAACGGCGTGGCGCCATCGGCACACGCCTGCGCCACACGCCCGAGGTCCACGGTGCGCAGCAACGGGTTGGCCGGCAGCTCGGTGAACACCCCGGCGAACTCACCGTGACGGATGCGCTGCAACGCCTCGTCGAACGATTCACCCACGGCCTCGTTCAGATAGACCACTCCCTGGCCGAAGAGTTCCTGCACCTTGAGGCAATCCACATAGGGAAATTCCAGCTGCAGCGTCTTGCGGCCCTGCGAAACACCCGGCAGCGCGCGCAACACGCTGGTCACCGCGGACATCCCGCTGGAAAAAACAAAGGTGTGATCCGCGGCGGCGCCGGTCAGCTTGGCCATGGCGCGCGCGACAAGGTGGGACTTCGACCCCTCGCGCGCCTTGCCATCCAGAAAATCGCGTGCCTGGCGGCTGCTGACCACCTCGCCGGAGAAGCGCCAATACGCATCGGCCTCCACCTTGGCCTTGGCCGGAACCACCAACGCCTGCAACCCGTTGAAACTGGTGATGCGCACGGCGGTCTCCGCACGGCGCTCGATCCACCGGTGCGCGCGCTGCACCGATGCGAGCGAGGGGAAAACAAACACCTCCTCGTTCTCCCCGGCGATCTCCGCCCGGGCATTCTCAAACAGGCGCTCGACAGCCGGATGCCGGAAAAACCGCGGATACCCGGCGCGCAGACGCTTCAGGATCTTTTCACGCCCTTCCTCATAGCCAACCACCGATTCCCATGTGGGCAGACAAACCGAGCACGCGTCGGGTGAATCCGGCAGCGGCAGCCCCAGATCCTTTTCCTGCCATGCCGGCTCGGCTGCAAGGTCACGCGTCACGCGCCCCTCCATGCCCGCCAGCCACGCCTTCGGCAAGCAGCGATTGATGGTTCAGACACCGAGTTTCTCGACACACACCTCATGGCGGCCGCCATTGATCGTCAGCACCATGTTCTCACGCGAGATCACCCGGGTCCCGTCCGCGGGCGCGGGCGGCGGCGCGGGTTTAGGCTCCGCGGCCTTGGCCTCCACGGGCGGGATGCCCTTCACCAGTGCCTCGACCTGCTGCGGGAACATGGCATAAAGCACGGTGATCTCGTCATTGGTGGGAAGCCCTTTTTCAGCGCACTGCCTGCGGTAGCCTTCAAGCCCCGGTTCAAGCAGGTCGGCGGGCCGCACGGTGACGGCCTTCCTGCCGGTCTGCTTTTCGGCCTTTTCGAGAATCTCCGGATGGATCGGGCCCGGAGCCTTGCCGTATTTGCCCAGGGCGATGTCCTGCGCGGGCTGGCAGATGACTTTCCACCGGCCGAACTTGATGTTCATCATCGCCTGGGTGCCGACGATCTGCGAGGTCGGCGTGACCAACGGTATCCAGCCGAGCGCCTCGCGGACCACCGGTATCTCGCGCACCACTTCATCGAACTTGTCCGCCATGCCCTGCTCGGCAAGCTGGTTGCGGAAGTTGGACAACATGCCGCCGGGAACCTGGAAAACGAGAATGTCGGAATCCACACGCTCGTTGGCCGGACTGGTGAACTTGGACAACTGCCGGTAAACCTCCTCGAAGTGCAGGCGCAACTGCTGGAGTTTCCCGGAATCGTAATCCGGCCGACGCGGATGTCCCTCCAACAGCGCGAGCATGCGCACGGTGTCCGGCTGCCCGGTGCCGTTGGCAAACGGCGCAATCGATGTCTCGACAATGTCCACCCCCGCGTCGATCGCCGCCAGATAGGCGGCCGCGCCAAGGCCGGCGGTGTCATGGGTGTGCAGCACAATCGGTATCCCGACCTTGCTTTTGAGCTCCTTCACCAGATCGTAGGCGACACGCGGCGCAAGGATGCCGGACATGTCCTTGATGCCAATCGAGTGACAACCGGCTTTTTCCAACTCCACACCCATGCTGACGAAGGAGCCGATGGTGTGCACCGGACTGGTGGTGTAGCAGATCTCGCCGCGCGCATGCTTGCCGCAGTCAAGGACCGTCCGGATCGCGGTGGTCAGGTTGCGGACGTCGTTGAGCGCATCGAAAATCCGGAACACATCCTGGCCGGCGGCGGCGTCGGCACGGATGAACGCCTCCACCACGTCGTCCGGAAAGCTTGCGTATTGCACGATGTTCTGGCCGCGCAGCAGCATGATGTGCGGCGTCCTTGGCGCGGCCTTTTTGAGCGCGCGGAGGCGGTCGAACGGATTCTCGCCGAGATAGCGCAGGCATGAGTCGATCGTGGCACCGCCCCATGTCTCCAGCCCGCTGAAGCCGATATCATCGAGGATCGGTGCCGCCGCGAGCATCTGCGCGGTGGTCATGCGGGTGGCGGCCAGCGATTGGTGGCCGTCGCGGAGCACGGTGTTGTTGAAGGTGACCGGTTTCATGATGGGGCTGGTGGTTTGTCGTGAACGGCCGGACGCTGCGGCGCCCGGCCCGCCGCAGCATAATTCGTCCGGCGGCCCGTCCGCCATCAGATTTGATCGCCGGCCATGGCGGAAATTGCCATTTACGCGGCATATCCTCCGCTCGGCCGTGCCGGCCCCGCCACCGCACCCCGTCCCTGCCAATCCGTGTTGTCATTCCGCGCTTCCGCACACACGATCACGCCATGGCGGATTTCGACAGCCAGCAACGCATGATGCGGCTCTCGCTTGTTGCCGCGGTGGTTCTGTTAGGCGCGAAAGTCACCGCCGCGGCCGTCACCGGTTCATCCGCGGTTTATGCGGATGCCGCGGAGTCCGTGGTGCACCTGCTGGTCGTCGCCTTCGCGACATGGGCGCTGCGTCTTGCACACAAGCCAGCCGACGAGACCCATCATTTCGGCCATGACAAGGTGGCGTTCCTATCGGCCGGATTCGAGGGCGCGATGATCTGCTCCGCGGCGCTGCTCATCGTTTATGAGGCGGCACGCCAGGTGATCCACGGCGTGCATCTCGACAACCTCGGATTCGGAGCGGCCGTCACCGCCGCGGCCGCTGCCGTGAATCTCGTGCTCGGCCTCGCACTGCTCTCCGCCGGAAAACGAGGTTCGTCCCCGCTGCTCCGCGCCAGCGGCCACCACCTGCTCACCGATGTCTGGTCCAGCGTGGCCGTGCTCGCGGCACTCGGGCTTTACCAATCCACCGGTTGGGTCTGGTGGGACCCGCTGGCCGCCGTACTCGCCGCACTCAACATCCTGCGCGTCGGCTGCAGGCTGATCCGCGAAAGCATCGGCGGCCTGCTCGATGAAAGCGATCCGGCGGTCGAACGCCGCATCCGCGACTTGCTCGATGCCGAAACCGCAAGCCGCGGACTTTCCTACCACAATCTGCGCCACAGGCATTCCGGACGCACGCATTGGGTGGAGTTCCATCTGGTCTTCGACGACTCGCTCACGGTGGGCGAGGCGCACGCCATGGCGACAACCATCGAGTCGCGTGTCGCGCGCATGCTGCATCCGGACGGGCGGGTGATCTCGCACCTCGAGCCGAAATCCGCCGAACACGACGTTCAGGCCTGGGAAGGCCGCTGATGCTCAGCCGCCGATCTCGGTGCGGCCGGAAAGCTTGGCGCCCTCCTCCATCGAGAAAACCTTCGACTTGATGTCGCCATTGATGCGCGACTTGTCCTTCAACTCGCAGCGCTCGGAGGTGATCTTGCCCTCGATCCTGCCATACACCTTCACCTCTCCGGCGCTCACGTCACCCTTGATGACGGCGTTTTCGCCAATGGTCACCCGGCCCTTTTCAGACCTGATCTCACCCTCGATCTTGCCATCGACGATCATGTCGCTGGCAAAACGGACACTGCCCGTGATTTCAATGCCGCTGGAAAGGACGTTGGTGGGATTGCTCATGGAGCGGATCGCAGCAAAGCCGCGGGCTTTTGGCAATGGCAAAGATTCCTGACCTCAGCATGCCTGCGACACTGGCTGCCGCAGGTATTCCATGCGGAACCGCAACAAACAACCCACACCGCCGTGCCCCAACAACAGCTCGTCACGCTCACATACCTCGACGGGCAGGTCGTGCCGGATGGCCAGCCGCACGAGTTGCTCGCGGTCGGGGCATGGCAGTTCCTCGGAAATGACCAGTTGGGACGCCGCACCGGCCTCGATCGCCTCACGGCACGGATGGATGCCGACGGCAGCCAGCCCGTTGCGGCGCACCTGTTCGTGAAGCTGCTCCACCGTGCCGCGGCTCTCGTCCTGCTCGGCCTCAATGAAGGTGGCGATCGCACGGTCCAGAAGCGCGCTGATGTCCCGCCCATTGGGAGCTTGGAAAACCGTGCCTGTGACACGCTCCTGCAGGTGCTTGGGCAGTTGCTCGCGCAGCTGCGCCACATGGCGCGGATGCCCGGCAAGAACCAGATGGTTCAATCCCCTGCGCGCCATCAGGTTGCCGATGATCCGCACCTGGTCGCGAAGAAACCGCCGCGAGTCCTCGACCCGGCGCTGGTGATAGTGCTCACGGCTCAGCTGCCTGCCCAGGCGGGCGGCATTGTCCGGACGGCTGGTGATGATTTCCCCGGTCACGGCACCCAGCGTCAGCTCCATGATGCGGCCGGTTTCCTCGGTGCAGATGACCAGCACAAAGCGGTGGAACCGGTCTTTCAGCTGTACCAGCGGGAAAACCGCAGGACTCAAGGATGCTTCAAAGTGTGTCTCCAGACCGGCCTGGAAAGGCAGCGCCATCAACAGGGGATGCTCGCCGCAGCGTGCATACACCGCCAAGCCCTGGACATCCTGCGGCCACTCCTGCCTGAGCAGCGCGCGAACCTCGGCCTTCGCCGAATCATATGCCCGGCGGGCGGATTTGGACATGGTGCCGCGCGCCGCGACCGACCAGCTCTCAAACGCGGATCGCAGGGCCTCCACCGGATGGCGGAGGTCGAAAAACGCGCTGATCACCGGCGCGTCGCTTTCCGGAAGGGTCGCCAGCGCGATGATGTGCCGGCGCAGCTGCTGCATCGACTGAGGGGACTGCGGATGGTGTGTCGGGGTGTTCATGGCTCATCCAATGTAAACGGATTCCCCGAGACGCCCGATGGAAAAACCCGCGGATTTTCCACCCTGCAAGCGTGCTTGCGCCGCCACCGCCATCCCCTCAACCTCAAGCCATGCCCAATCCGCCGATGATCGAAACCACCGACCTGCACCGCAGCTACCGGATCGGCGGCAAGTCCATCGAAGTCCTTCATGGAATCAATCTGCGCATCGCCGGTGGCGAACGCGTCTTCCTCTGCGGCCCGAGCGGCGCGGGAAAAACC
>JBIJBN010000191.1:0-4361 GCA_044345175.1 Luteolibacter sp. | reverse complement strand
CTCCACGAGTTTGCCTTCCTCGTCAGCAAGGTGCATGTTGACGATGATGTAGCCGGGGAAGAATTTCTTCCGGGTTTCGGTCTTCTTGCCGCGGCGGATTTCGGAAACCATCTCGGTGGGCACCAGCACCTCGCGGATCGCTTCGGTCATGCCTTCGGCTTCGGCATTACGCAGGATCCGGTCACGGACCTTCCCCTCCTGGCCGGAGAGGACTTGAACGACATACCACTGGTCGCGAAACGGCTTGGTATCAGACATGACAGGCTGGAGGGGGTGTGAAAACCGGATTTCCGGAGGCATCAGCGGCCGAGATTGGTGAAGAATCCGACGATCAGGACATGGAAGAAATCCCAGAACTGCACGAAACCGGCGAGGAGGACCATGGCGATGAGCACGACGATGGTCGAGTCCACCAGCTCCTTGTATTTCCTGAGGCCCTTGATTTTCGGATCGGATTCCCATGGCCAGCTCGCTTTGCGAAGCTCGCCTTTGACCTCACCGAGGAAACCGGAGATTTTGGAAAACATGATGGGCTGGGACTGGGAAAAAAGGACTGGGAAGTGGCACGGCAGGAGGGACTCGAACCCCCAACACTCGGTTTTGGAGACCGATGCTCTACCAATTGAACTACTGCCGTTTTGAGGCGACTGAAGGGCACTCCGTTTGACCGGAGTGCCCCGATGAGCGGGCGGACGGGCCCGGCCTGGAGCGCCGGACCCGCAAGCCTGTGAATTCGATCAATCGAGGATCTCACCCACCCGGCCGGCACCCACGGTGCGGCCACCCTCACGGATGGCGAAGCGCATCGTCGGCTCCATGGCGATCGGGGTGATCAACTCGACCTCGAGGTTGATGTTGTCACCGGGCATGACCATTTCCACGCCGTCGGGCAGCTTGATGCTGCCGGTCACGTCGGTGGTGCGGAAATAGAACTGCGGACGGTAGTTCGAGAAGAAGGGGGTGTGGCGGCCGCCTTCTTCCTTGGAGAGAACGTAGATCTCGGACTTGAAGTGCTTGTGGCCCTTCACGGTGCCCGGCTTGGCGATCACCTGGCCGCGCTCCACATCGGTCTTCTTGAGGCCGCGCAGCAGCAGGCCGACGTTGTCACCCGCACGACCCTCGTCGAGAAGCTTGCGGAACATCTCGATGTCGGTGACGGTGGTTTTCTGGGTGTCGCGGATGCCGACGATCTCGACTTCCTCCATTTTCTTGACGATGCCGCGCTCGACCCGGCCGGTGCAGACGGTGCCGCGGCCCTCGATCGAGAACACGTCCTCGATGGGCATGAGGAAGGTCTTGTCGATCGGGCGTTCGGGCTCGGGGATGTAGGAGTCCACCGCGTCCATCAGCTTCATGATGTTCTCCTTCTGGGCCGCATCACCGTCAAGGACCGCCTTGGCGGAACCTTTGATGATCGGGATCTCGTCGCCGGGGAATTCGTAGGAGGAGAGGAGGTCGCGGACTTCCATCTCGACAAGGTCGATGAGCTCGGCATCGTCCACCAGGTCCACCTTGTTCATGAACACGACGAGCGCCGGCACACCGACCTGGCGGGCGAGCAGGATGTGCTCGCGGGTCTGGGGCATCGGGCCGTCGGCGGCGGAGACGACGAGGATGGCACCGTCCATTTGCGCGGCACCGGTGATCATGTTCTTCACGTAGTCGGCGTGGCCCGGGCAGTCGACGTGCGCGTAGTGGCGCTTCTCGGTTTCGTATTCGACGTGTGCGGTGTTGATGGTGATACCGCGCTCGCGCTCTTCGGGAGCGGCGTCGATTTCGCCATAGCCTTTGGCCTGGGCCATGCCCTTTTCCGAAAGGGTGAGGGTGATGGCGGCGGTGAGGGAGGTTTTGCCGTGGTCAACGTGGCCGATGGTGCCGATGTTGACGTGCGGTTTGTTGCGCTTGAATGCTTCTTTAGCCATGGTGGTTGTTGTTCTGCTTACGTTGGAGATGCGTTGGAGGGTTTTGTCATGATCGCCCTGGAGCTCGCGGGGGGAATTGAACCCCCGACCTCATCCTTACCAAGGATGCGCTCTACCCCTGAGCTACGCGAGCGATGGTCTGCGCCCAGCCTTGGACCCGACAAAAACACCGCGACCCGTCCCGGAGACCAAGACCAGACGCGGCACCCCTGTCGTGCTTCGGGGAAGAGCGGGCGGACCTTAGCAAAGCCGACCACTCTGTCAAAAAAAAACTCGATGAAAAGAAAAAAACTTCACCCCCCCGTAAAATCAAGGATCCGGTGGGTCGGGGCAAGCATCCTGGGCCGCACCACTGCAGCGGTTCGGCGGGGTGGCCACAGGCCCACGGCCCATCGGAACCGGCCGGATCCGGACCGGCCGCAGACCCGTGGTCTCCCATGGCGGGAAATCAAACCCACTTGTCCCGTTGCCTGCCCGGCCGCGCCGTGTATCATCCGCCGCACGGATGCCAGACGACCTCCCCCACCCCGCTTGCACCGCCATCCTGGTGGCGGCCGGCGCCAGCCGCCGCATGGGCACGGACAAGCTGGCATGGCCGCTTGAGGGCGTGCCCGTCCTGCTCCGCACGCTGGATGCCTTCCTGCGGGCGCGATCGATCGGCGCGATCATCGTCGTTTGCTCCGCCGCAAGCAGGACTTTGTTCAAGGATGGGGATTTCCCAAAGCCCGTCACCTTCACCAGCGGCGGAGACGAGCGGCAGGATTCCGTGGCAGCCGGCCTGGCCGCTCTGGATCCCTCCACGCGCCTGGTGGCGGTGCACGACGGCGCCCGGCCGCTGGTCTCCCCGGATGACATCGACCGCTGCGTGGAGGCCGCCGGAGTCCACCGCGCCGCCGCACTCGCCCGCCGGGCCAACGATACGATGAAACGCTCCGATCCAGACGGCTTCTGCACCGGATCCGTGGATCGGCAAAACCTCTGGTGCATGGAAACCCCACAGGTTTTCGAGGTCTCGATTCTGCGTCAAGCCTATCGCAACGTTGCCGAGCGCGGACTTTCCATCACCGACGAGGTCTCCGCCGTGCAGGCACTCGGCATCCCGGTGAAACTCATCGAATCCCACCACCCCAATCCCAAGATCACCACCCCCGCGGACCTCGCGCTCGCAGAGGCGCTGGCGCGACCCCACCCATGAGCAAGGCGGGCTACGAATGGTTGCAAATCCCCGACGGACCACGCCTCGCGGTGGCCACCGTGGCGGATGCCGAGTGCGCCTCGCTCTCCATCCACATCCCGGCCGGCAGCCGCGATGAGGATGAACTTCCCGCCGGGCTCGCCCATTTCGTCGAGCACATGGTCTTCAAGGGCACCAAACGCCGCAGCGCCCGCGATCTCAGCATCGAAATCGAAAATGCCGGCGGCCAGATCAACGCCTGCACCAGCGAGGACCAGACGGTTTACGAAGGACGCGGCGAGGCCGCACTGCTGCCACTACTGGCCGATGTCCTCTCGGACATGATCTGGAACGCGACGTTTCCCGAAGCGGAAATCCAGCTCGAACGCGAGGTCATCGGCGAGGAAATCACCATGTATCGCGAAACACCGGCCGATCACATCGGCGACCTCATCTCCGCGGCATTGTGGCACGACCATCCACTCGGACATCCGATCTCGGGATCTCTCGATTCCATCACCGCGATCCATCGCGACACACTGCTGGATTTCCGCCGCCGCCACCATTTCCGCAGCGACATGGTGATCGCCGCCGCAGGTCCCTTCAACGCCTCCCAAGTGCATGAAATCATCGCACCCCGCCTGCCCCGCGGCTTCAGCCGGCCCGCCGCACCGCGCCCGTTCGACAACACCGGCGCGCCCCCGCGCCATCATGCCGAACACCGCGAGACCGACCAACTCCAACTCGCGCTCGCATGGCACACACCCGGCCGCCACTCGGATTCACGCCACGCCCTGCGGCTGCTCAGCCTGATCCTCGGTGAAAGCGCCAGCTCGCGCCTGTTTCTCGAACTCCGCGAGGAACGCGGGCTTTGTTATCAAATCGGCAGCGACGTCACCCTCTTCCATGAGACCGGCGCATTTGAAATCAGCGCGGGCCTCGACCCCGGATCACGCAATGAGGCGCTCGACTGCATCCGGCGCGAAATCGACGACATCCTCACCCGCGGCCTGCGCGAAGGTGAACTCGACCGCGCCAAGCGCCTTGCCATCACCCAGAGCAAACTCGCATTCGAATCCACCGCCGCCCACGCCACCTGGGCCGCCGAGGGACTGCTCGACTTCGGCCGCATCCCCACACCCGGCGAATGGCGCGACCGCGTCCTCGCGGTGACCGAGGCCGGAATCCTCGACTGCGCCCGCGGGGTGTTCCACGGTCGCGAGCCGGCCATGGCGGAGATCCGGCCGCAGCGGAGCAACTGACCA
>JBIJBN010000190.1:0-4375 GCA_044345175.1 Luteolibacter sp. | reverse complement strand
ACGAGGAGGTCGACAAGGTCACCCGCCAATACCGCAACGGCGTGATCACCGACGGTGAACGCTATCAGAAGGTGGTCGACGTCTGGACCCAGGCCACCGACACCATCGCCAATGCGCTCTATCGCAAGATCGAGCACAACGACGGCAAGAGCACCGCCTCGCCGCTGTTCATGATGGTGGACTCCGGCGCCCGGGGCAACAAGTCCCAGATCAAGCAGCTCGGCGGCATGCGCGGCCTGATGGCCAAGCCGTCCGGCGAGATCATCGAGCGTCCGATCATCTCGAACTTCCGCGAGGGCCTCTCGGTGCTCGAATACTTCATTTCCACCCACGGCGCCCGCAAGGGTCTCTCCGACACCGCGCTCAAGACAGCGGACTCCGGATACATGACCCGCAAGCTGGTGGACGTGGCCCAGGACGTGATCATCACCCAGCAGGACTGCGGCACCGCCAACGGCATCGCGGTGCAGGCGATCATGGATGGCGACGAGGAGAGCGCCTCGCTCGCCAGCCGCATCTACGGCCGCGTCTCCTGCGAGGATGTCAAGGACCCCGTCAGCGGCGAACTCATCATCAAGGTGGATGACGTGATCAACGAAAGGCAGGCCAAGGCGGTCGAGCGCATCGGCATGGAGAAACTCCGCATCCGCTCGGTGCTCACCTGCGAGAGCGACCGCGGCTGCTGCGCAAACTGCTACGGCCTCAACCTCGCCACCGGCCTGCCGGTCAAGATCGGCGAGGCGGTCGGCATCATCGCCGCCCAGTCGATCGGCGAGCCGGGCACCCAGCTCACCATGCGGACCTTCCACGTCGGCGGTGTGGCCGCGGCCACTTTCAAGCAGCCGATTATCAAGACCAAGAACTCCGGACGTCTGGTTTACAAGGACCTGCGCACGGTGCAGGCGGCGGACGGCACCTGGGTGGTGCTCAACAAGAACGGCTCGATCTCCATTCGCGACAAGGCCGGCCTTGAACTCGAAAACCACACGATCGTGATCGGCTCGATCATCTCCGTGAAGGATGGCGAGGACGTGAAGAAGGGCGATACCGTGGTGACATGGGATCCCTACAACGTGCCGATTCTCACCGAAAAGGGCGGCAAGGTGGAGTTCCGCGACATGATCCCGGGCATCACCGTGGCCACCGAGACCGACAAGGAAACCGGCAAGAAGGGCATGGTCGTCACCGAGCACAAGGAGGACCTCCACCCGCAGGTCGTGATCATCGATGACAAGACCAAGGAAGTGAAGGCCAGCTACTCGATCCCGGTGGGCGCGCACCTTTCCGTCAAGGAAGGCCAGAGCGTCACGGCCGGCACGCTCATCGCCAAGACGCCGCGCAAGGTGGCCCGCACCAAGGACATCACCGGCGGTCTGCCGCGCGTGGCCGAGCTCTTCGAGGCCCGCAAGCCCAAGGACGCCTGTGTCATCGCCAAGATCGACGGCGAGATCTCCTTCGGCACCAATGTCCGCGGCAAGAAGCGCGTGGTCGTCACCGATCCGCAGACCGGCGAGCAGATCGACCACCTCGTGCCGATGGGCCGCCACATCATTGTCACCGATGGTGACAAGGTGAAGCGCGGCGACCAGATCACCGAAGGCCCCGTGTCACCGGAAGACCTGCTCGAGGCCTGCGGCGCGCAGGAACTGCAGGAGCACCTCGTTAACGAGGTGCAGTCGGTCTACCGCGTGCAGGGTGTGGAGATCAACGACAAGCACATCGAGGTGATCATCCGCCAGATGTTGCGCAAGGTGAAGATCACCGATCCCGGCGATGCCGACCAGTATCTCTGGGGCGACCAGGTGGACCGCACGAACTTCAAGCGCATCAACGCGCAGATCGTGTCCAGCGGTGGCAAGCCCGCGGAGGCGGAGCCGGTGCTGCTCGGCATCACCAAGGCCTCGCTGGAGACCGACTCGTTCATCTCCGCCGCCTCGTTCCAGGACACCACCCGCGTGCTCACCGAGGCCGCCACGCTCGGCAAGGTGGATTACCTCACCGGCTTCAAGGAAAACGTGATCATGGGTCACCTGATTCCGGCCGGCACCGGTTTCCCGTGCCACCGCGAATCGGAGTTCGAGTTCACCGTCGAGGAGCCCGAGCCTGTCGCCATGACGCACTCCGGCGAGGAGTCCGACGAGGACAAGGAGTCCGCCTGATCACCGGCGGCGGGCGGTGCGCCAATCATCCGGCGGCGGGTTTGCAGCCCGCCGCCGTTTGCGTTGGCAGTCCGCGCAAGTGCGGATCATCCGGCGCGTTCAGCGTGCCACGGCATCCGCCACGCGCAGGCCGTCGAGTGCGGCGCTGACGATGCCGCCGGCGTAGCCCGCGCCCTCGCCGCACGGGAAGAGCCCCGGGATTTCCGGGTGTTCGAGCGTGTCATCGCGCCGCGGGATGCGCACGGGCGAGCTGGTGCGTGTTTCGAAGCCGACCAGCAGCGCCTGTCCGGTGGTGTAGCCGCGCATGCGGCGCTCGAAGAGGCTCAGGCCGTCGCGCATTCTCATCACGATGTCCTGCGGCAGCAGTTCGTGCAGCGGGGCGGATGTGAGGCCGGGAAAATAACTGGTTTCCGGCAGGTCTTGTGAAATGCGCCCGCGGAGGAAATCGGCCGTCCGCTGGCCGGGCGCGACCTGCCCGCCGCCGCCCGCCTGCTTGGCCCGGTGTTCGAGCATTTGCTGGAATGCGATGCCCGCGAGCACTCCGTGTTCGCCGACAAGCCGGGGATCGAGATCCACGGGCTCGACGGTCGAGACGAGCCCGGAGTTCGCGAACGGCGAGTCGCGGCGCGAGAGGCTCATGCCGTTGACCACGACCTCGTCATTGGCGGTGGAGGCCGGGACGATCCAGCCGCCGGGGCACATGCAGAACGAGTGTACGCCGCGGCCGCGGATCTTGGTGGCAAGCCGGTAGCGCGCGGCGGGCAGCAGCCGCGGACGCCCGCGGCCGGAGCCGAGATGGTATTGCACACGGTCGATGAACGGCTGCGGATGCTCGATGCGGAAGCCCACTGCGAACGGCTTGGGCTCCAGGAGGATCTGTTGCGCCGCCAGCAGCCGGTAGATGTCGCGTGCGGAGTGCCCGGTGGCGAGGATCACCGAATCGGCATGGATTTCACTGCCATCCGCGGTGATCACCCCGCGGATGCGTCTGCCGGACAGCAGCAGTCCGGTGACCTTCGTTTGAAAGCGCACTTCGCCGCCGGCGCGGATGATCGACCCGCGCATCGCCTTGACGACATTGGGCAGCAGGTTGGAGCCGATGTGCGGGTGGGCGTCGGTGAGGATGCTTTCCGGCGCGCCGTGGGCGGTGAGGGTCTGATAGATCCTCGCCACCGGTCCGCGCTTGGTGGCGCGCGTGTAGAGCTTGCCGTCGGAAAACGTGCCCGCGCCGCCCTCGCCGAAGCAGTAGTTGGATTCCTCGATCACGCGTCCCTCGCGCAGGATCGGCGCGAGGTCGAAGCGCCGGGCGCTGGCATCCTTGCCACGCTCCAGCACCACCGGCCTGAGGCCGTTTTCCAGGCAGCGCAATGCGGCGAACATGCCCGCGGGGCCGCAGCCGACGATCACCACGGCGCGCGCGCCGGCGGACAATGGCGGGGCGGTCCAGCATGGTTTTTCCTCAGGCGGCGGCGGGCCATCGAGCGCGACATCGAGCCGCAGCTGCACCTTGATCGCCTTGTGGCGCGCATCGATCGAGTGCTTGCGCAGGATCACGCCGCCGATGCGTGCGGCCGGCACACCGAGTTTTGCGGCCGCCGCCTCGCGCCGGGCTGCATCGTCCTCGGACTGCTCGAGGGGCAGGACGACATCGACGGTGGCGAGCTGCGGAATCACCAGCGGCGGCGTTTGCCTTCCTTGTGGATGAGGGCGTCCAGCGACAAGGCGCCGCCGCCGGTCAGGATGAGGGCGATCATCGGTATCAGATAGAGCAGCGCGAGTTCCTTCGCCTCCATCACCGTGGGCGGGGAAACGAACCATGCCGAGCCGCCGTGGAAGCCGAAGGCGGCGACCACCATGCAGAACGCGAGCACGAAGGCGGCGGGCCGTGTGGCCAGTCCGGCGATGATCAGCAAGGCCGCGACCGCCTCCGCGAGAATGGCCGCAGAGAGGCTCACCTGTGGCGACATGTGGCGGAGCGGGAAAATGTCCGGCACGTAGAACAGGTCCTTGCGCGCGGCAAAGCCCTTGATTTTGGGAATCCCGTGGCCGACGAGCATCATCAGCCCGGTGAGGACGCGCAGTGCGAGGATGCCGTGGGATGCGGTGGCGTCGCGCGTGCCGCAATCGAAGAAAAACCGTTTGATCATGCCGGTGGAGATGGGGATTTGGAGGAAATCGTGATGCGTTTGAGGCGTTCGTCGCCCTCCGGCGAGTGG
>JBIJBN010000189.1:0-4381 GCA_044345175.1 Luteolibacter sp. | reverse complement strand
GAGTTCCGCGGCCTCGACGGGCGAGATCTTGCCCGAGTTGCTCGCGCCGTCGGTGATGAGCAGGATGATTTTGCTTTTGGCGTCGCGCGCGTCGAGCCGCGAGGCTGCCGCGGCGATGGCCGAGCCGATGGCCGTGCCCTGCTCGCGGACGGTGCCGCGGTCGAATTGGTCGTTGAGGCGCAGATCATCGAGTGCGCCGCGGAGCCATTGGTGGTCGAGCGTGATCGGGCTGGCGTCGCGCGGCCTTCCGGCGAAGGCGACCAGGCCGATGCGGTCTTCCGGGCGGCGGCTGATGAAATCATCCACCACTGCCTTTGCCACATCGATGCGGCGGACACACCTGCCGTTGTCGATGAAGTCGTCGATATCCATCGAGAGCGAGACATCAAACGCGATCATGATATCAATTCCGCTGGCGCTGCGGTTCTGGTATTGGTTGCGCCAGACCGGGCGTGCCATGGCGAGAATGCCCGCGAACAGGGCGATGAGCGCGAGCGGCAGGGCAAGGCCGCCTGCGGTCCGGCGGACGCGCCGGCCGAGGCTCACGAGCACCTGCAGGTTCGGGAAAATGACCGCCGAGTCCGGGCCGCGCCCGCGGCGCAGGAAGCAGAGCAGCAGTGCCGGCAGCAAGGCCAGCAGCCATGCCGGATGGGCGAAGCGGAAATGTTCGGCCAACGTGTTCATGTGGCGAATCCCCGGTGCAGGGTTTCCAACAAGCGGCGTGATTCGGCGATCACATCCGCGGCGTTGGTGGCGGGGGCCTGCGGACCGTATTTGAGTGCCGCGAGCCGTGTGAAGCCTTCGTTGGCGGCCTCGCGCGCGGCCGGGCTGAGCGGTTGCAGGGCATCGTGCCGGGAAATGAATTCCTCGTGCGTCTCGAACAATGCCGGATCCGCGGCGGCCAGCGAGAGGTATCTGCGCAGGATCAGCGAGCCATGGACGGCGGCCTCGCGGGCATCCTGTGAATGAACACGGGCCAGCGCGGTGGAAGCCTCTTGGAAGGCCTCATTGCGGGCCGCCTGCGGATCCGGCGCGCGATTCCGGCGTTTGATGATGAACCATGAAAACGTGATGATGATGGCGGCGGCCAATGCCGCGGCGAGCCACCATGGCCACAGCCCGTGGGAGGGAAGCAGCGCCTCGGGTGCGGGGGTGTCCCGGAGGTGCAGGCTGCTGGAGTTCGCGGTCATGGTGATCAGCGGATTCGTTTGCGGCTGCGGCGTTTGAGCAGGCGGTGCAGACCGGTGAGGGTGTCGCCGTTGGTATGCAGATCCGCGGAGTCGATGCCGTGCTTGCGGAAGATGGAGAGCACCCCCTCATGCTGGCGGCTCATCAGTTTGCGATAGGCCATGCGGAGGTTCGGGTTGGAGCTGTTGACGATGGTTTGGAGACCGGTCTCCGGATCGATCATGACGACTTTGCCCGCATCGGGCAGCCGTGATTCCAGAGGGTCGGTCACGCGCAGGGCGACCGTCTCGTGCTTGCGGGAAAGCTTGCCAAGCGGCTTGTCGAGCGGATCGGAGAAGAAATCGGATATCAGGAAAACAAGCGACCTGCGGCGCAGCGTGCGCACGAGAAAGTCACACGCGCCGTTGACGGAGGTGGCTGGATCCGCCGGTTTTGCGATGAGGATCTCGCGGATCATGCGCAGCAGGTGGCGGCTGCCTTTTTCCGGAGGAATGAACAGGACCGGCGTGCCGGCGAAGAGCAGCAACCCGGTCTTGTCACCGTTGTTGAGCGCGCTGAAGCCGAGGATCGCGGCGGTTTCTGCGGCCACCTCGCGCTTGCTGAATGACACGCTGCCGTAATCCGCCGAGCCCGAGACATCCACCGCGAGGATGACATTCAGTTCGCGTTCCTCGCGGAACTTGCGGACGAACGGCGTGTTCATGCGCGCCGTGACGTTCCAGTCGATGAACCTGACCTCGTCGCCGTGCTGGTATTCGCGGAAGTCGTCGAAATCCAGTCCCTGGCCGCGGAAGGACGAGAGATACTCGCCGGCGAACGATTCACGGACCAGCCGCCGGGCCTTGATCTCAAGCCTGCGCACCCGCGCCATCATCTCCTCGATCTGTGGGTCGGTCGGCATCCGGTGTCATCCAGTTGGGGGTTTCACGGCCCGGACCGCTCAGGGGACCGGCACCTTGGACATGATGCGTGAGATGACCGAATCCGTGGTGGTTTCCTCGGCCTCCGCCTCGTAGGTGAGCAGGATGCGGTGGCGCAGGACGTCCGGCGCCATGTCCTTGACGTCCTGGGGTGTGACAAACGCGCGGCCGTGCATGAATGCGAGGGCGCGCGCGCCGAGCGCGAGATTGATGGTGCCGCGAGGGGAGGCACCGGCGCGCACCAGGTTGTTGAGCTGTGGATCGACAAGGCCTGGGTAGCGCGTGGTGTGGATGATCTGGACGATGTATCTGCGGATCGCCGGATCGATGTGCACGGCATTGACGAGTTCGCGCGAGGCAGCCACCTGGGCCGGTGTGGCGACCGTGCGTGTCCTCGCGGGTGGTGCGGATGTGGCCATGCGGTCGAGGATCATCAGCTCCTCGTCCTTGGCCGGGTAGCCGACAGTCACCTTGAGCAGGAACCGGTCGAGCTGGGCCTCGGGAAGCTGATAGGTTCCCTCCTGGTCGATCGGGTTCTGGGTGGCCAGCACGAGGAACGGCTCGGGCAGCGGGTAGGAATGGTCGCCCAGCGTGACCTGGCGCTCCTGCATCGCCTCAAGCAGGGCGGACTGCACCTTGGCGGGCGCGCGGTTGATCTCATCCGCGAGGATGAGGTTGTTGAAAACCGGTCCGAGCTTTGGTTCGAACCTCATCGTCTGCGGATGATAGACCATGGTGCCGACGAGGTCCGCGGGCAGCAGGTCCGGCGTGAACTGGAAGCGGGCGAACGAGGCGTCCAGCGAGCCGGACAGTGCCTTGACCGCGAGTGTCTTGGCCAGGCCCGGCACGCCTTCCAGCAGGATGTGGCCGTTGCACAGCAGGCCGATGAGCAGGCGGTCGACCAGTTGTTGCTGTCCGACGAGCACCCGTGCCATCTCATCCCTGACCGACTGGATCCAGCCGCTGGACTCCGCGATGCGTTCTTGAAGGTTTTCAATCATGGTTCGTTTGCGTCGTGTGAATCTGGCATGCGGCGCCCGCCGCGCAACCTGCAATGCGGTGTGCCGCGCGCTTCGCCGTTACGGGGCACGCAATGTTTCCAGGTAGGCCTCCAGCGCCCCGGCGGCGGCACGGCGGACACCCTCTTCGGGGCGGGTGCGGGTCGTCACCGAAAGGCCCGCGAATGTGGCGACGAGGAAAAACGCCTCCGCCTCCGGCTGGATCGAGCGGTGGATCCAGCCCTCGCCCTTGCCGCGTTCCAGCAATCCGGAGAATGCCTGCCTCCAGCTGGCGAAGATCCGTTCGAGCTCCGCGGCGATCTGAGGGTCGGCGGATGCGGTTTCGGCCGCCAGTGCCACCAGTGTGCCTGCGTCATCGCCGGGTGCCAGCTCCAGGCAGCGGGTGCGGCAGAATGATCGCAGCGCGTCGAGTGTGGCGGTTTGCTCCAGTGGTTTGATCCAGCGTTCGTCCATGCCGGGCCCGAGCACGCTGCCGATCCATCCGAGCGCCAGGCTGCGCTTGTCGGCGAAATGATGGAACAGCGCGCCTTTGGTCATTCCCGCGCGGTTGACGATGGCACCCAAACCGCTGCCCGCATAACCGTTTTGCGCAAACTCGGCGCCTGCCGCCTCGAGGATCGTGCGCCGCGTTTGTTCAGGCTGCTTTTTCCGCTGCTTCATGCGGATCCCGGGATACCGACCCAGCGGTATCTCCGCAAGCTTGAAAGTTCCGCGGGTGTCGGGCCTTCAGGCATGTTCGCTGATGGAGCCATCGCGGATGACCAGTGTGCGGTCGCCGTTTTTGGCCAGGTTTTCATCGTGGGTGACAACGACAAGTGTGGCGCCGTGTTCGGTGGCGAGTTCCATGAGGATGGACATGATTTCGCTGCTGTTGCGGGAATCGAGATTGCCGGTGGGTTCATCGGCGAAGAGGACTTTCGGTTCATTGACGATGGCGCGTGCGATGGCGACGCGTTGTTGTTCGCCGCCGGAGAGTTCGGCCGGCAGGTGTGCGGCGCGGTCGGCCAGGCCGACGCGTTCGAGAGCCTTGAGAGCGGCCGGGGTGGAGTCGGTTCCTGAGATGGCGCCGGGCACGGCGACGTTTTCGAGAGCGGTGAGTTCCGGCAGCAGATGGTAGTTCTGGAACACATAACCGATTTCGCGGTTGCGGTATTGCGATTGTTCGCGGCGGCCCATGCGGTAGAGGTCCCTGCCGTGGATGTGGACGCTGCCTCGTTGCGGCCGTTCGAGGCCGGCGAGCGTGTAGAGCAGAGT
>JBIJBN010000188.1:0-4398 GCA_044345175.1 Luteolibacter sp. | reverse complement strand
CGGACATCGGCGGAACGCTAAACACCCCTCGCCCGCCCTGCAAAGCAAGATCGTCCGGCAGGCCCGCGCATGCCGCGGCTCACCGTGCGGCGGCGACAACCGCCTCGCGGGTGATGCCCAGCTCGCTGAACACCACGGCACCCGGCGCGCTGAGACCGAAGCGGTCGATGCCGATCACCTTGCCCGCGCTGCCGACGTATTTCCACCACAAGCCCGTGACTCCGGCCTCGATGGCGATGCGCCGGGTGCAGGACGGGGGCAGCACGCTGTCGCGGTAATCCGCGCCCTGGCGGTCGAACAATTCGAAACACGGCATCGAGACCACGCGCACGCCCTCGCCCAGCTCCGCGGCGGCGGCCATGGCATGCTGCAGTTCCGATCCGGAGGCGAGCAGGATGGTGCTGAGCGGACCGCTCTCCCTGAGCGCGATGTAGCCGCCCCTGCGTGTGCCTTCGCGTCGCGTGCCGATGTCCACGTTGTTCATCAACGGAACCGCTTGGCGCGTCAGGACGATGGCAGTTGGCCCGCGGGTGCGCGCCATCGCCGCGACGAATGCCGCTGCGGTCTCCTCGGCATCACCCGGACGGATCACATCCAGGTTGGGTATCACGCGCAGGCCGCTCACGGTCTCCACCGGTTGGTGGGTGGGTCCGTCCTCGCCCACGCCGACCGAGTCGTGGGTGAGGATGTAGGTGACGGGCAGGTTGGCCAGGGCGGCGAGACGGATCGCGCCGCGCAGATAGTCGGCGAAGACCAGGAAGGTGGCGCATGAGGCGCGGAAGATGCCGTCGTAGGCGATGCCGTTGCAGATCGCGCCCATGGCGTGCTCGCGAATGCCGAACCAGAAGTTGCGGCCGAGCGGGTTGGAACGGGAGAAATCGCCGCCGTCCTTGAGGTAATTCTTGGTGGATCCGAAGAGGTCCGCGCTTCCTGTGAGGAGCCCGGGCATGGCCTTGGCCACGGTGTTGAGCACGGTTCCGCCGGCGGAGCGGGTGGCATCATGATAGTCCGCGGGAAAGGCCGGGATCCGGTCGATCAGGCCGGTGGGCACGGTCATGGCAAGGCCATCAACGAGTTCCGCGGCCAGCTCCGGATTCGCCGCGGCCCATGCGTCGTAGGTCTTCTGCCATGCATCGAACGCGGCCTTGGAGAGGGTTTTCCTTTCCGCGAAAAACGCGCGGGTTTCCGCGGACACGTGGAACAACTGGTCTGCAGGCAGTCCGAGTCCGGCGCGCGCGGCGGCGGCGAATTTGGCGCCGCCCTCGCCATGTCCCTTGGCGGTGCCGGCGACCTCCGGGATGCCCTTGGCGATAACGGTTTTGGCGATGATGGCTTTCGGGCGGCCGTTGTCATCGCGCTTGGCATGCTCCAGCGCGGCGGCGACCGCGGCGGGATCATGGCCATCCACGGATGCGACGTCCCATTGTTGCGAGAGGAAGTATGCCGCGGCATCCTCGCTCTGGGTGAGCCCGGCCATGGCATCGAGCGTCACGTCGTTCGAGTCGTAGATCAGAATCAGGTTGTCCAGGCCGTTGTGGCCGGCAAAGGCGATGGCCTCGCGGGCGACACCCTCCTGCAGGCAGCCGTCGCCGAGCAGGGCGATCACATGGTGGTCGAAGATCGTGTGGGTGGCGGTGTTGAAGCGCGCGGCGGCGCGTTTGCCGGAGAGCGCGTAACCGACCGCATTGGCGGTGCCTTGGCCGAGCGGGCCGGTGGTGGCTTCCACGCCCGGGGTTTCATCGAATTCCGGATGGCCGGGTGTGATCGAGTGGAGCTGGCGGAAATTCCGCAAGTCGTCGATGGAAACCGCATACCCGGAAAGATGCAGCCAGCCGTAGAGAAACATCGAGCCATGGCCGGCCGAGAGGATGAAACGGTCGCGGTTCAGCCACTTCGGGGCATCCGGGCAGTGGCGCAGCGACGTGCCGAAGAGCACGGCACCGATCTCGGCACAACCGAGCGGCAGGCCAAGGTGGCCGGAGTTGCAGCCGTGGATGGCATCGATGGCGAGGCCGCGTGCTTCGTTTGCGGCTTTGGCGAGCAGGGTGGTGTTCATGGACGGAGCGAAACGCGGAGGATTCCGGAGTCCGGACCGCGGGCGGCAACCCTAGGATTCCCCGGCCGCTTGACAAGCCGCCAATGCGGACACTCACGCGTCATGATGCCCGCGCTCATTTCCCGCCGGTGGATTCCACATAACCGATGATCGAGGGAACCGCCGCGTCAAAAACCTTGGCGACCTCCTCATACGCCGCGGGCCCCATGCCGATCGGATCCGGCACGTCGGTCCCCTGGCGTTTGTCGGTGATGCCGGCGAACTCGCGCACGAGGAAATACTTGTCGGCATGCGCGGGAAAACAAGTCGTCAGCGCGGCGAGATGCCCTTCCGTCATGGCGAAGACATGGGTGGCTTGCGCCAGAAGCGGCTCGGACACCGGGCGGCTCTTGAATCCCTCGAGTGCCGCGCCGCGCTTGCGCAGCACCTCCGTGGTTTCGGGGCTGGCGGGCGCGCCCTTGGCGGCGGCCACTCCGGCGGAGCCGACGGTGATGTCCGCGCGGCCTGCGAGCGCCTTGCGCAGAAGCGCCTCCGCCATCGGGCTGCGGCAGGTGTTGCCGGTGCAGACGAAGAGCACGTGTTTGGCTGCGGACATCGGGATCGGCATTCAGGCTGGGACGGACGGCGCGCTTCGTCAAACCGCAATGGCCGCGGGCTTCACCGCCGCAGGCCGAGGAAATTTGCGATCAGCCGCAGCCCCGCCTCCTGGCTTTTTTCCGGGTGGAACTGGCAGGCGAGCAGGTTCGGCAATTCAATGGCGGAGGCGAAGGTCTGGCCGCCGTAGGTGGTTTGTGCGGCGATCACGGATTCATCATCCGGCACCGGAAAATACGAATGGACGAAATAGAAATACGGCTCCGCACCAAGGCCGGCCCAATGCCCGGCACCGGGTTCCCGCGGCACAGCCGAGTTCCATCCCATGTGCGGGATCTTCAACCCCGGAGCATCTTGAAAACGCCGGACCTTTCCCGGCACATGACCGAGCCCGGCGATGCCCGGGGCCTCCTCGCTGGAGTCGAACAGGATCTGATAGCCCAGACACATGCCGAGGTAGGGCCTGCCCGCAGCCAGCCACCCGCGGATGGAGCCAATCAATCCACGGCCCTCAAGCTGCGCCATGCAGTCGCCGAACGATCCGACACCCGGCAGCACCATGTGGGTGGCATCCGCCAGCGGCGCGGCTGACGCGGCGATCACCGGCTCAACGCCGAGCTCGCACAAGGCGTTGGCCACACTGCGGAGATTTCCCGCGCCGTAATCCATCAGTGCGACCTTCACAGCGCGTCCTTGGTGCTGGGGATGCCCACGACCCGCGGGTCACGCCCGCAGGCATCACGCAGCGCCCGCGCGAGGCCTTTGAAAACCGCCTCGGCGATGTGATGGCCGTCGCGGCCGTAGAGCAGCTCGACGTGGATGTTCGCGCGCAGGTTGGCCGCCACCGCGCGGCAGAACTCCTCGACCAGCGAGAACGGCATGTTGGCGGCCGACGGGGTGCCGGCCGGCGCGCGGAACTCAAGGTGCGGGCGGTTGCTCAGGTCCACCACCACCCGCGCCAGCGTCTCGTCCATCGGCAGATGGCAGCAGCCGTAGCGGCGGATACCCTCCTTGGTGCCAAGCGCCTCGCGCAGGCAGTCGCCGATGACGATGCCGGTGTCCTCGATGGTGTGGTGGAAGTCCACATCGATGTCGCCATCCACCTTGACCTTCAGGTCGATGAGTCCGTGTTTCGAGAACAGCGTGAGCATGTGGTCGAAAAACGGAATGCCGGTGTCGATGTCCGAGACTCCGGAGCCATCGATGTCGAGACTCAGCTCGATGGTGGTTTCCGCGGTTTTGCGGCTGCGTGATGCGGTGCGGTGCGTGCTCATGGGAAAAAAGAGCGGAACAGTGGTCAGCGCGGAGCCGCGGCGGCGGCTTCCAGAATGGCAAGATACCGCTCCGGAACCATGGCGGTTCTGGCTTTGCCCAGCGCGGCGCCTGCAGCGGCGGCATCCGCGGCCTGGCTGATCTCGCGCAAGGCATCGCGGAAGGCGGCGCCGGCATCCCCGGCTGCGGCAGGGCGTGCGGCTGTCAGGCGGGTGAGTTCCTGTTTGCCGAAGGTCATGGTCTCCTCCAGCGCCGGCTTGAAGAACGGATCCGTGGTGACCCAGCCGGTTTTGGATTCCTTCTCGGACTTGAGGCGTTGCTCGAATCCGGCGGCCTCCTCGGCAAGCGCGGCCAGCGTGCGGCGGCGGTCGTCCAGCCGCATCCGCTGCAGGCCGGTCTCGCGCTCCTTGACGCGGGCCTCATGGGTTTCAAGCGCTCGGGCGGTCTGCGCGAGATGCGCGCGAACCGCCTGCACA
>JBIJBN010000187.1:0-4423 GCA_044345175.1 Luteolibacter sp. | reverse complement strand
GCGGTGCAAACGGGCCCGCACAGCAGTCCCGGGCTTTTGCGCGGCGGGCGATGCGAGCGACTCAAGCGCGGCATCCGGCTTGCCCAGCGCAAGCTCGAGGTTTGCGACTGTCAGCGCGGTTTCCCATGGATGCACCGCCTCCGGATCCACCAATCGGGGCCGCATCACATCCAGGGCCGCGCCGAAGCGACCGAGCCCGGCCAAGGCCTGCCCTTTCCAAAACCATGCCTCGGGATGCGTTGCGGCAAAGGATTTCTCCAACAATCCAAGCGCCTCCCCACCCCGGCCGTCGCGGATCCACGACTCGGCAAGGCGGACCGCCACAAGGGATTTTTCCGCCGCTCCCAGCGTGGGATCGTCGAGGGTTTCGCCAAAATGCAGGGATGCCGTTTCCCACAAACCGGATGCGAGCGCCTCCTCACCCAGCCGCATGTTCAAGGCATGCCCGCCGCCGTGCAGGACACCCTGCATCGCAACCAGCATGAATGAATGTGTGAGAATCCTGAAACTCATCCGGCGAAGCCAGCATGGTGGCACTCCACGGCCATGGCGAGCCCCGATCGCACGAAACCCGCGCGAAATTTTCAAATCCCGGTGCCAAACATCCGGTCACCCGCATCTCCCAGTCCCGGCAGGATGAACCCGCTGTCATTCAAACAACGGTCCAGCGCCGCAGCGAAAACCGGAAGGTCGGGAAACACATCGGTCAGGGCGGCCACCCCCTCCGGTGCGGCCACCATGCACGCAAACCGCAACGACCGGGCGCCCGCCTCGCGCAGGCTGCGGACCGCCTGGATCGCCGAGCCGCCCGTGGCCAGCATCGGATCAAGAATGATGACGTCACTGCCGCGCAGCACCGGCGGGTGCTTCATGTAGTATGACTCCGGCAGCAGCGTGCGCTCGTTGCGTGCCAGACCGATGTGCGCCACCGATGCCTGCGGAATGAGATCCAGGAATCCATCCAGAAACCCGAGACCCGCGCGGAGCACCGGCACGAGAATGATGCCGCGTGCCAACATCTCCCCGGAAGTGATCTCAAGCGGCGTGGTGCACTGCACGATCTGGGTTTCAAGATCGCGGGTGACCTCGGGCACCATCAGCGAGGCGATGCGCCTCACACGCTGGCGGAACTCGGGCGACGGACAGGACGGGTCGCGCAGGCGCGTGAGCTCGTCGGAAATCAGCGGATGGTGGATCGTCCGGAACACTCGATCTGTCAGCTTTTGAGTTGTTTGCGGAGTTCGGCCAGCGACAACTTCAGCTGGAAAGCCGCATCCTTGAGATTGCCGTCCGCGCGCTCGACGACGCGCCCCACCATCTCCCGCCTGATCCATGCGAGGGGATCGGCATCCGCCGGAACACGGTTGATCAACTCGTCCAGCGCGGCGGACACGGCGGCGGGCGGCCTGCCCGGAATGGAGGCCAGCGGAATGTCGGATGCCAGAAGAATGTTCGATGTGGCCAGCGCGCAGGCGCGCGCGATCGTGTTCTCAAGCTCGCGCACGTTCCCCGGCCAGTGGTGCGACTGCAGCGCGCCGACCGCCTCCGCGGAAAGCCGGATGCGGGCCATGCCGTTCTTGCGGGTGATCTGCTGGAGGAAGAACTCGGAGAGCAACGGGATGTCCTCCCGGCGGTCGCGCAACGGAGGAATGCGGATCTCCACCACATTGAGCCGGTAGTAAAGATCCTCCCGGAAACGCCCGGCGGCCACTTCCTCAACCAGATTCTTGTGGGTGGCGGCGATGATGCGCACGTCCGCCTTGATGATCTCGTTCGAGCCGATCCGCGAAAACGTGCCGTCCTGCAGCACCCGCAGCAGCTTGACCTGGATGGTCAGCGGCATGTCGCCGATCTCGTCGAGGAAAAGCGTGCCGCCGTCCGCCTGCTCGAAGCGCCCGGCACGGCGTGCGATCGCCCCGGTGAACGAACCTTTCTCATGGCCGAACAACTCGCTTTCAAGGAGGTTTTCAGGGATCGCGCCGCAGTTGATCGTGATCATCTCCCGCTTGCGGCGCGGACTGTATTCATGCACCGCCTTGGCCACCAGCTCCTTGCCGGTGCCGCTCTCGCCGGCAATCAACACCGGCGCGTCGGTGCGCGCGACACGGCCGACCAGCTTGAAAACCTCCTGCAGCGCGCGCGACACGCCGATCATCTTCACCCGGCTGTCATGCTTCGGCAGCTCCGCCGGCGGCTGGTCCGCACATCGGCGGTCCTCGCGGGTCTGCAGCGCGGACTCGACCACGGGCCGCAGCTCGAAGGCCAGGGCCTCCTTGCGCAACACGTCGTGCGCGCCGCGTTGCGTGGCCTCGATGATCTGCCCGGTGGTGGGGAATCCGGCGGTCAGCACCACCAGCGTCTGCGGACTCTGTTGCACCACACGTGCCAGCAGCTCCATGCCGTCGAACGGTTGGATTTCCATTGCCGTGACAAGCACGCCGATCTCGGTCTTGGCAACGACCTTGAGGGCCTTGTCCGCATTGTCGCACCTCAGGATGCGGAGGTTCCTGGCGGCGAGGTGCTTGGTGGCCCACTCAAGGAAATCCAGATCCGGATCCACCAGCAGCAGGGTTTCTTCTTTGGAAGTCTCGGCCATCTCGCGCGGGGCATTGATGCGGCCCACCGCGGGAAAACGCGATAAAAAAACTCCGGCGCCGTCACAATGCGCAGCCGGAACCACGGCTTTGGCATCGCCAATCCGGAATCCATCGGAAAGAATGCGGACATGAAACCCCTCGGGGCGAACGACTGGACGCGCGTCATCCGCCCGGGATGCCGCGTCTTCATCGGCGGCGGAGCCGCGGTGCCGCTGGCGCTCGTGCGGTCGATGCTCGAGCAGGCGGATGCGTTCAAGGATGTCGAACTCGTCCACATCCACGGTCTGGGGGAATCACCGTGGATCGACCCACGCTACGAACCGTTCCTGCGAACCAATTCGTTTTTCCTGACTCCGGCGTTGCGTGATGCGGTGGAGCGCGGCACGGCGGATTACACGCCCTGCCCGCTTTCGGAAATCCCGTCGTTGTTCGTGAACGGCCCGTTGCCCGTGGATGTGGCGCTGATCCAGACAAGCCCCCCGGACAAGAACGGCCGGTGCTCGCTGGGTGTGAGTGTGGATGTCATCAAGGCGGCCATCAAATCCGCGCGCGTCGTGATCGCCCAGTTCAACGCGCGCATGCCGCGAACCTGCGGCGGGAGCTCCATCTCTACGCGCGCGATCGACCATTTCATCAGGCATGATGCCGACCTCCCGGAGTCCGCCCCGGCCGTGCTTGACGAGCGGCACCTGCGCATCGGCCGCTACGCGGCCCAGCTCATCGGGGACGGATCCACCATCCAACTCGGGCTTGGCAACACACCGGAGGCCGTGGCGCGCGCGCTCACCAAACACAGGCGGCTCGGCATCCACTCCGGTCTCTTCAATGACGCACTCATGGACCTGGTGCGCTGCGGCGCGGCGGACGGCTCACGCAAATCCCTGCATTCCGGCAAAATCATCGCCAGCCATGTCATGGGCACCCGCAGGCTCTACCGCTTCGTCAATGACAACAGCGACATCGAACTGCAAACCAGCGACAAGGTGAACGATCCATGGCGCATCGCCCGCAACGACCGCATGGCCGCCATCAACGGCGCGCGCGAGATCGACCTGACCGGCCAGGTCGTGCGGGACTCCACCGGCCACAGGTTCTACGGCGGCATCGGCGCCCTGCAGGATTTCATTCGCGGGGCCGGCCGCAGCAGAAACGGCCTGCCGATCATCGCCCTCACCTCCACATCCGATCACGACGGACGCTCGCGCATTGTCGCCGGATTGGATCCGGGCAGCGGCGTCTGCACCAGCCGGGCGGACGTGCACTACGTCATCACCGAGTTCGGCGTGGCCAGCCTGCACGGCCGCAGCATCCGCGAGCGTGTCGCGCGCCTTGTGGAGATCGCCCATCCGGATCACCGCGAGGAATTGCTGGCCGGCGCGCGCGCGCGCGGCTGGCTGCCCGGCTTCTTCACCATGCCTGCCACCGATCCGGGCGACGCCGCATCCGGCTTGGAAAGCGCCAAGGTGGAATTCAAGGCCGGATGCTTCCTGCTGCGGCCGCTCCACCCGAGCGACATGCGCGCGCTGCAGGAGTTTTTCTATTCGCATGACGAGGAAACCGTGCGCATGCGCTATGGATACCGGCGCGAACGCATGACCGGCGAGTCCGCATACAAACTGGCCGCAGTGGACCAGCGGCGCGACCTCGCCCTGGGCATCTTCAAGGAAAGCCACGGCCGCCAGGAACTGCGTGCCATCGGCAGGTATTATCTCGATGCGGACGGAGGCGCGGCGGAGGTCGCTTTCGTCGTCCATGAGTCCACACGCCACTCGGGCATGGCCGGATTCCTGTTGGGCGAGCTTGCGCAGACCGCATCACGCCGCGGA
>JBIJBN010000184.1:0-4465 GCA_044345175.1 Luteolibacter sp. | reverse complement strand
AGACGCGGCACATCGGGGCGTTCGCCCCGATTTTCTCGGCGGCGGCCTCGGACAGCGCGGCCACCACCAGGCTGTGATGGAATGTTCCGGGCGCCTCGAGCTGCATCCGGCGGAGCAACTTGTGGTTCAGATCTCCGAGTTCGAGCCAGCTGATGTCGGTGGTGAGCAGGAACAGGTCCTCAAACAGCGGCAGCAGGCCGCTGATGACCATGGCGGTGAGCAGGGCGGTGCCGAGCGCCGTCACGCTGCCGGCTGCGAGCATCCGGAGGTGGGTCATGGCCTCGGGGCCGAAGCAGGAGCGGATATCGAGGCTGCCGAGCAGGAAGCCGAGAAGCAGGGTGACGGCGCCGGCGCAGAGGCCCGCTTTGAGCAATTGGAGCCGGCGGCGCACCTGATGGGCCAGCAAGACGCTGGTGACACCCGCCACGAGGCTGAGGATCATGTAGGAGAGGGCCTGGCCCTGTGGCACGAAGAGGCAGCCGATGAGGGTGAGGAAGGCGGCGGAAAACGCACCGACAGCCCGCCCGAGAAGGACGCAATGAAGCATGGGCGCCAGGGCGAAGGGGACGAGGAAAAAGCGCAGGGGTTCCGGGACATGGGCGGCGGATGCGAGGCTCATGATCAGGCGCAAGAGCCCGAGGTGGACCAGCAGCCCGCCCAGCACCAGAATCACCCTGCTGTTGCGGCGGCAGGAGGTTTGGAGGCTGATTTGGAACATCAGGACCGCGGTCATGGCCATGACCATGCCGAAGACCGCGCCTTTGAACGGTTCCTCCGCGAAGGACGTCTCGGGCGAGGCCTTCAGCGTGATGGCGCCGCAGCTCACGATGAAGGCCAGATACAGCGACATTTTGACCCACAGGCTGTCTTCGAGCGCCTGGACGAGCGGGTTTTCGTTGTGAACCCGCCTTTTTTTTCCGGAGGATAGGCCCTGTTGAGTCAGTCTCCAGCGTTTGATGGCATCGATTAATCCCACTGCGGAGAGGCGATCGGGTTCGTCGTGCAGGCCCATGTCCGGACAGCTGCCGGGCTTGAGGGTAGCGTCCTCCCGAGCCCTTGGCAACCCGCAAATCAAGTGCTGTCGGCGTCATCCAGGTGGTCGGCGAGGGCATCGCGCAGGTTTCCCCGGGCGCGGAAAAGCAGGCTTTTGACTGCGGAAACCGTGAGCTGCATCACATCGGCGATCTCCTCGTAGGAGAGTTGCTCGTGGCGTCTGAGCACGACGGCCATGCGCTGGGCATCCGGCAGTGAGGCGATTGCGGCATCCACGGCCTGGCGCAATTCGGCCTGCTGCATTTCGGCATCGGGCCGGTGGTCCGGCGGGGCCTCAAGCCAAAGCCCGGGGGTTTGCGCGCGTTCCTCGATGGAGATTTCCCTTTTGCGGCCGCGCCGGCGGGTTTCGTTGAAGACCAGGTGGCGGGTGATGGTGAGCAGATAGGTGGTGAACTTCGCTTCCGGGCGGTAGCGGCCGGCATGCCGCCAGACGCGCAGGAACACCTGTTGCGAGATATCCTCGGCATCGCTGGGATTTCCGAGCATCCGGGCCACGGTTCCGGTCACGGTGCGCTGGTGCCTTTCGATGAGCTGGCGGAAGGCATCATGGTCGCCGCGGCCGATGCGCGCCATCAATCCATGGTCCGACGCGTTTTCATCGTCCCGGACCGGCGTGGTTTCATCTTGCATGGTTCGGGAAAAATCGCGGCGTTCGTCGCGGGGCGTGATGGAGTTCAACCATGCGGCACGGCGGAAGTTGCGGATGTTGATGGCATCGGGCGGGATCCGCGGGTGATGGAATCCGGGAATGCGCCCGGGTTACGCCGCCCCGCAGGTTCCGCGCGGGCCGCGGGTCCGTCACCCGCGGCGGCCACGGTTCACGACCGGTTGTCATGGTGTGAAACTAGCCGCGCGCGCGCGGATGTGGAATCCGGAATTTCAATCCCCGCACGCTGGACAAGGCCGGTCCGCTCTGGCATCCCTCCGCCCCATGTCCGAGCTGCCGAAATCGTATGACCCCCGCGAGGTGGAAGCCTGCTGGCAGGCCGCGTGGCTCGCCGGCAAATGCTTCGAGGCCGATCCGTCCTCCACCAAAGAAGCCTACTCGATCGTGATCCCGCCGCCGAATGTCACCGGCATCCTGCACCTCGGGCATGTCTTGAACAACGCACTGCAGGACATCCTGGCCCGTCGCGCGCGGCAGGAGGGCAAGGAGGTCTTGTGGCTGCCCGGCACCGATCACGCCGGCATCGCCACCCAAGCCAAGGTCGAGCGCGAGCTGCGTGAAAAAGAGGGCACGACACGCCGTGATCTCGGCCGCGAGGAGTTCCTGAGGCGGGTCTGGGACTGGAAGGAGCACCATGGCGGCATCATCATCCGCCAGCTCAAGCGCCTTGGCTGCTCGTGCGACTGGAGCCGCGAGCGCTTCACCATGGACGAGGCCTACTCGAAGTGGGTGGGCCACGCGTTTGTGGAACTCTTCAGGGAGGGCCTGATCTACCGCGGCAGGCGCATCGTCAACTGGTGTCCGGTGTCGCTCACCGCCTTGTCCGACGAGGAGGTGGTGATGACTCCGCAGAAGTCGAAATTATATCATATGCGGTACGAGCTCGCGGATTCCCCGGGCATGTATCTTGAAATTTCCACAACCCGTCCGGAAACCCTGATGGGCGACGTGGCGGTGGCGGTGAATCCCGCGGATCCGCGGCATGCGCAACACATCGGCCGGATGGTTGTGCGGCCCTTTCCGCGCGCCGAGATCCCGGTGATCGCCGATGGGCACGTGGACATCTCATTCGGCACCGGCGCGCTCAAGATCACGCCGGCCCATGACAAGGCGGACTTCGAGATCGGCATGCGCCACGGCCTGCCGGTCATCGACGTGCTGACGCCGGACGCGCGCATTGATTGCCCCGAATGTCCCGACCTTCACGGTCTCGACCGTTTCGCCGCCCGCGAGAAGGCCGCGGCCAAGCTCCGGGAGATGGGGCTGCTGGTGAAGGTGGAGGAATATGAGAACAACGTCGGATTCTCCGAGCGCGCGCAGGTGCCGGTTGAGCCGCGCGTTTCGATGCAATGGTTTCTCAGATACCCGTGTGCCCGCGAAGCCGCGGATGCGGTGGCCGACGGCAGGATCAGGTTCCGTCCGGAACGCTGGGCCAAAACCTACGCGCACTGGATGGAGAATCTGCAGGACTGGTGCATCAGCCGCCAGCTGTGGTGGGGCCACCGCATTCCGGTGTGGTATCGCAGGGAGAAGTTCGGGCTGCTCAGCGAGGCGCGCGCGCTGGACATGTCGCACATGGAGTGCGGCGACCTGCATGTCTCGATCCATCCGCCCGAAGATCCCGAAAACTGGGTTCGCGACGAGGATGTGATGGACACGTGGTTTTCCTCCTGGCTGTGGCCGTTTGCCACCATGGGCGGGCCCGGGGAGGACAGCGCCACGCTGGCGAAATTCTATCCCACCAGTGATCTCGTCACCGGACCGGACATCATTTTCTTCTGGGTGGCGCGCATGATCATGGCCGGATTCCGCTTTGCCGGCGGCCTGCCATTCAGGAATGTCTATTTCACATCGATCATCCGCGACCTCCAGGGACGCAAGATGAGCAAGTCGCTCGGCAATTCGCCCGATCCCATCGACCTGATGGAACAATACGGTGCCGACGCGCTGCGCTTCGGCCTGATCCGCATCGCTCCGGTCGGCAGCGACATCCGGTTTGACGAGGCGCAGATCGGCGAGGGCCGCAACTTCGCCAACAAGATCTACAATGCCTGCCGTTTCCGGCAGATGGCCGGCGGGCAGGCGGATTCCGGATCCGGGATTGGAAGCGTCACGGACCTGCCGCCGTATCACATCGACATCATGGCGAAGCTGGACGCGCTGGCCGTGGACCTGGAACAAGCCTATGCCGGATACCGCTTCGGCGAGATCGCGCAGCTGCTCTACGAGTTCCTGTGGAACGAGTTTTGCGACAGGTTTCTGGAGGCGGTGAAGCTGGACTTGCGCGACAGTGCGTCCGCGGAGGCGCGTGGCGCCGCCTTGGGAGTCTTCGATGCCGTGATGGCGCGCTACCTGCAGCTGCTCAGTCCCTACATGCCGCACATCGCCGAGGAGTTGTCGAAACGCATGGGATATGTGGAGGAAGGCGGGTTCCTGATGACCCGGCCGTTGCCTGCCGCGCCACTTCTCAGCCATGATGCATCCGGCGCCCGGGCCATGGCCGCGGCCATCTATGAAACCGCCGGCCGGCTGCGCAACCTCAAGGCCGAATACAACCTGGCCACCCGCCGGGATGTGACATTCATCGTGAAAGGCGCGCCCGGCTGGCTGGCCGCCGAAACCCGCGTGCTCGCGCTGCTGGCGGGCGCCGGCTCGATCGAAACGGATGACGCCTATGATGCGCCGAAAGGCACTCCCGCCGCGCTCACGCCGGTTGGTGAAATCTACCTGCCGCTCGAAGGCCTG
>JBIJBN010000016.1:0-14726 GCA_044345175.1 Luteolibacter sp. | reverse complement strand
TGACGCGGCGCATGACGGCCCGGCCGCGGATGCCGCGCTGGCCGCGTATCAGGCCGAGGCTCCCGGTTTCCGCAGGCTGCGTGGCGCACTCCGGATGCGGCCGCTGCCGCGCGGCCCGCTGGGCAAAACGCTGCGCGCGGAAATCACCGCATTCGCCACCGCGGCCCTCGCGCCGCGGTGAAAACACACACCGGCCGCACCCACTCAGCGGCCGGCCGCGGGTTTTGCCGTTCGACAAACCGGTATCCCGCCGTATTTTCCATCCACCCCCATGACGGGCAGCGTTCATCCCCCCGGTGAGCTTGAATTTCCCGAGCTCCGCACTGTCTGGCGCGACCCCGTCGTCCGACAACGCATTGTCGAATACCTCGGCGGACGCAGCCTGGCCGATGCCACCTGTGCGTTTCTCGGCGAACTCCACGCGTGCAATCCATCCGATTTCCGCCGCCATCCGCCCGAATCGCTTGATGATCTGCTCGACCAGGGATGCGAAATGGCCCGCTCGCTCGAAGACCGGGTCTCGATGCTGGTCCATCTGGATGTCGAATATGTCAACTTCGACAACCCCGGCGCGGCTTACCTCGACGCGCCGCGCGTTTTCCGCCTGCAACAACCGCTGGTCGAGGCGATCGAAGCGCGACTGCTCGGGTTCGGCATCCGCTACCTGCATCTGGTCACCGGCCAGGGCCATCATTTCGTGTGGCGCATTGCCAGGGATTCTCCGGTCGCGCGCGCCATCGCGGATCTGGGGATCCGCACGCCGCCGGATGTCGCGGCGCCCCAAGCAGATCCGGTCTTCGCGCATCTCGCGCTGATGATGGAGCATTTCGCCCACCTGGTGAAACGCGATGCCGCGCCACGCTGCGAGGTGCCGGTGGAAATCACCGCCCAGCACGTCGGCCCCGGACCATCGGGCGAGCGCGAGATGCTCTCGATCGACCTGTCCGAATACGGCGATCCGCTGCACAGCCGCATGATCCGCATCCCCTACACCGTGTATCGCAAGCCATGGGCTTCCGGCCTGATCGGGCGCATGGGCATGGCGGAGCAGGTGCGGGGGTTTTTCGCCCTGCCGCTTCACGAAATGGGTGTGGAGGAACTGCTCGGCATGCGCCACAACCCGGCGGAAATCATCGCGCTCGCACACCGCGCCGGCGCCGGCATCCCGGTGCAGGAACATGGCACCGCACGCCTGATGGATGATTATCTGCATTCGCCGCTGTGTGCCTTCCACCGCCTGTTCCACGCCACCCCGCAGGACCATCCCGCGTTGTGGCCGCAAGGTTATGACAAGACCCCGGTGGAGGTGTTGCCACCGTGTGCCGCGCACCTGCTGGAGTTCCCCAATGACATGCTGCTCAAACCATCCGGCATGCAGCTGGTCACACGCTGCCTGCTGGCGCTCGGCTGGCATCCGCGGCACATCGCCGGGCTGATCCGCTCGAAGTTCGCCAACCCGGCCCACGGCTGGGGCGACAAGTGGCGTGAATACGATCCGTCGATGCGTGCGGAGTTCTATGTCCGGCTCTTCGCCGGGCAGATCGCCACCGGCCTGGACCGCGGCGTGGATTTCAACTGTGTCTCCCAACAGGAAAAACAATTCTGCTGGGCCCCCCACGGCTGCTCGCTGGAACCCTGGTGCGCCCGCCTCCATGACAAATCCACCCGCCACCCCCTGCGATCATGAGCGACTGGCGCTGCGGCATCTCCACTGGATGCTTTCACCAAACCGACATTCTCGACGTGCTGCCATGCGTCCGGGACGGCGGCTTCAACACCATCGAAGTGTGCTCGTTCCCGGCACATCTCGACTATCATGACTCCCGCCATGTCGCCCGCGCGGCCGAGCTGATGAAATCCCTGGGCATGGATGCCAATTCGTTCCACGCGCCGTTCGCCGGGGCGATCGACATCTCGTCGCCCGATCCCGCACAACGCTCGCTCTCGGTGCGCGAGCTGATCACCGCCTGTGACGCGGCGGTGGCGCTGCGCGCCAGCTACCTCGTGCTGCACCCCGGCCCGGAACGCGAGGGCAGGCCGCCGCCGGAGGAATGGTATCAGCGGATGCGCATCGCCGCGGAGTCGCTCAACGAGGTGGCCGCCCATTGCCGCTACCTCGGCATCACGCTGCTGTTGGAAAACATGCTGCCGCACCTGATGTTCGGCCATGTGAGCGATCTGATGTTTCTGTTAGGAGCCATCCGTGAGACCAACGTCGGCACCTGTCTGGACACCGGCCATGCCTTCCTTTCCAAGGACCTGCGCACGGTGGTCCACAAGCTGTCCGGCCATCTGCGCATGCTGCATGTGAACGACAACCTTGGCGACCGCGACTCGCATCTTTCGCCGGGCGAAGGTGCCATCGACTGGATCTCGCTGTTCCGCCAGCTGCGGCAGTGGAATTTCCACGGTCCGTTGATCCTGGAGCTGGCGGGTGGCGATGGCGATCCGGAGGGGATCATGCGGGGCGCGCGCCAGGCCCGCGAGTTCCTGCGCGACATCATCGACCGCCATGCCGGCAACGGGCAGGGGGCGCCACTCTGGGGCGCGCCCTGATCCGGCAACGGCTTCAGCGGCCGGAGGCAAGCGCGTCCATCAGGTAGCGGGACGGCTTGAAGTCCTCGATGAGGATTTCCTGCCGGCCGCCGCGCTTCATGCGCACCTGGCGGATGTTGAAGTTGGGCGTCTTGTGCGGCGCGAAGAGAATGTCATCGTGCGTCGAGTTCTCGTGTTTCTTGAACATCGAGGGCAGGATGTCACCGCCGAGATGGTCGTCACGGCCGGTGGCGAGATGGCAGGTGCCGAGCACCTTCTCATCCTGGATGTCAGCCCCGGAGACCGGCAGCACCTGCGTGCCGAAGCCCAGCTCGCCGAGCGTGCCGGTCATCGGGTCATCCCTGAGGCGGGCGTTGTGCGCGTCGATGGTGGCTTGGTTGCCGGCGATGAGCGTGGAGCGGATGATGCAGCGGTTCTCGACATCCAGCACGCCGAGCGTGCCGTCCTCGTATTTCATCGGGAACTGCCCGCGCGCGTCGGCCGGGACGAAATACACCTCGCCGGCCGGCAGGTTGGCGATGTCCGGTGCGGTGCCGAGGCATAGGCCATGGGATTTCTGCGCCTCCTGGCCGTTGAGGCCGAGCCATGCGGTGAGCACCCTGCCGTCTTCCAGCGCGAAGTCGATTTCGACCGACTCGGCGCGGGTCATGGCGAGCCGCAGCCGCTCGGCATCCGCGGAAACCTCGTGGTAATCCACGGCGAGCCCGGAGTTGAGGATGATGTCGTTGAGTCCGTGGAGCGTCGCGCCGCGGAAGCCGAATTGCCTGGCCTTGGCGGTGAGCGGCGCGGTGGCCGAGAAGGTCGAGATGCAGAGGATGAGGTCGTAGTTCGGATAGATGTCGCGATCGAGCGAGAGGTGGTTTCCGGCGGTGTCCCAGACGTCGTCCCGGAGATCGAGGTTGGAGCCGTGGGTGCATGTGAAGGCGAACATTTCTCCGCCGTGCATGCCGAGCGCGTCCATGCCGCCGTCACGCAGGCCGAGATGGAAGTGGCGGTATGCGTTTTTCTGGACCTCGAACCCGGTGTGCCCGAGGAATGCGAAATCGCGGATCAGCGGGGCAGGGTCGTCGAAGTCCACCAGCACGCAGACGCGGCAACCGTGGGTGGGCGCAAACACGGTGCCGAGCAGCCGCACCAGGTCGAACTGCGGGAATTTGCGCTTTTCCGGGTGGAGCAGGATCTCCTCGCTCAGATATTCCGGCAGCAGGGTGGGGGTTTGGGCATTCATGTCGCACCAAGTTTAGGCCGGACAGGCGCTTCCGCAAGCGGCGATTGGCGCGCCCGCCCCGCATCCGCATCAGGACGGATTGTCATCGCCCGGGCCGTCCGTCTGGCTGCGCATCTGCGCGAGGACCTGTGTCATGTCCTCATGCCGGTCCCACAGCTCGCGCACCACATGGAGCGGCGCGCCGCAGCGCGTCACCAGCGCGATGCAGTCGGACGGCCGGGCGTCCAGCTCGATGATCTTGCGCTCCATGATTTCGTTTTCCGCCTGCAGGATGAGCCGCGCATGATAGACCTCATCCTCCATTTTCACGATCACGGCGTGCAGGATCCTCGCGCCGAAGGCCTCGAGGGTGAGCAGATAGAGATCGTGCGTGAGAGGCCGCGGCGGCAGTTGTCCGGTGAGCGAGGCGTTGATCGAGAGACCGATGCCGGGATCGATGTAGAAAACCATCGTTTTGCTGCCATCGCCGAGGAAAACCGCGCAGCCGGCCTGGGTGGGCAGCAGGGCGATCGGTTCCACGCGGACGAGATCGGGCATCGCCGCCAATCTCCACCGGTCCTTGTGATTTTCCAAGGGCAAAAACCCGGCCGCCCTCAGAACAACGAGGCCAGCTTGCGCATGTCGCTGGTGCCCACGAGGATGTAGACGTGGCGGCCATCCTCCCAGCGGGCGGTGGACCAGTGGCCGTGTTGTGAGAGCAGCGGGCGGCCGCGGTCGGGAAGCTCGCCGTCCACATCCTCGCGGCGGAAGATGACAAGGTGGACGATGCCGTTTTCGCCTTCCTCGAAGCAAACCAGCGAGCCGCGCTTGCCGTCGATGACCAGCTCCCGGCAGCCGATGCTCTTGACGCCATTGAGGCCCGGCGGCAGGCAGCACGGACATGGCAACTCGCGCGATTCGAGATGATTCATGATCGCATCCGGGTCTTGGTGCGTTTCATCCAGGCTGAACAACGGCGACTGGAAGGTGTGGATGAATCCGGCCTGGACGACCTCCACCGGAATTTTGGCGGATGCGGCAGGTGCCGGGGCGTGGCTGTTCCGGTGGTTCAGGAGGAAGGCGAGCGTCACGCCGGCGGCGGCGGTGAGCGGAAGCGCGAGACGCCGCCACAGCGAGCGGGGTGGAAATGCGCCGGCCTGCGCCTCCATGCGGCCGCGTTCCATCGCGGTGAGGATTTCCCCGCGCAGCCCGGCAGGCGGGCGGATCGATGCGATGGCGCTGATGCAGACTGCATCCTGCGCGTCCTCCGCCTGCGGGAATCCGCCGCGCCCTGCGGCAAGGCAGCCAAGGATGTCCTCGCGCAGCATTTCGGGAATCGGAGCCGTGCCGAGCACGCGTGCGAAGTCGGCGTCGAAGGCGCGTTGCGCGGCCAGCCATTCGCCGAGTTCGCGGTCCTGCACGGCCAGCGCGAGCGCTTCGGCGAAGCCGGGGTCGGAGCTGTCCGCGCCATCGGGGCGGAAACTCCGGAGGATGAACCTTGCCTGTTCCTTATCCATGGTGGCGTTGTGGGGTTTCGTTTTGCAGCAGCAGGATATTTTTCGGCGCGCTGGAGGGCTCCGCCATCATCTTGCGGCGCAGCATTTCCTTGCCGCGCGAAAGGCGCGACATGACGGTGCCGACCGGCACGTCGAGGATTTCCGCGATGTCCCTGTAGCTGTGCTGCTGCAGATAGAACAAGGTGAGCGGAGCGCGGAAGGTCTCGTCCATCGCCGCCAGAAGCTCGAGCGCGCGCTGGCCGTCCATCTGGCGCTCGGTGTCCTGTTCGTTTCCGGGCGCCTCGCCGGCGGTCTGTTCGTCGAGCGGCTCCTCGGGAAATCGCGCGGCCCGCCGGCGGCGGTTGAGAAACCCGCGGTAAAGTGTGGTGAAGAGCCAGGTTTTGGCTTTGGACGGATCATTGAGCTGCCCGCCCTTTTCCGCCCAGGTGCAAAAGGTGTCCTGGACCAGGTCCGCCGCCGCGTCCGCATCGCGTGTCAACGACAGCGCGAAGCGGTAAAGCGCCTGGTAATGGGCGTCCACCAGATCCTCGAACACATTCATGGGCAGTTGTGAGAGGATGACAGGGGGGCGGATATTCCGCAAATTTCAATTCCCGTCGGGCGCATAGAGCACCTGCTGCAGGTAGAGCCCGCCGGCCGGCGCGCAGTGGGACGACTTGCCGAGCGGCAATCCCTGCGGCTGGTCGAGCAGCGCGGCCAGTTCCTCCATGCGCATCCGGCCCTGCGCGGTGTGGACCGCGGCGCCGGTGAGAAGCCGCACCATCTTGTAGAGGAAGCCGTCGCCCACATAGGTGATGCGCCAGCCGTCGGAGCGCGTCTCCATGTCGGCGCGGTGGATCGTGCGGTGCCAGTCCATGTCGGGTTTCTCGTTGCCGCGGTAGGCGGCGAAAGCATGGAAATCATGCCGCCCGGTGAACAGCGCCAGCGCCCGCTCCAGCGTCGCTGCATCCAGCAGGCGCGGCAGGTGCCATGCCAGACCGGCCTTGAGCGGCGGCAGCACCGGATCGGTGCAGATGTCATAATGATAGATTTTCCCCACGGCGGAAAAGCGGCTGTGGAAATCCGCGGCAACCTCGTCGCAGGCCATCACGCGGATCGTGGCGGGCAGCTTGTTGTTGAGCGCGGGCACCCAGTTGCACGGGTTCATCGTGATTTCCGCCGGGGCGTCGAAGTGCGCCGTCTGCCCGTGCGCGTGCACCCCGGTGTCGGTGCGCCCGGCGGCATGCAGCGCCAGCGGTTGTTTCGCCACCTCATGCAGCGCGCGCAGCAGGAAATCCTGCACCGTGTTGCCGCAGGCTTGCGACTGCCAGCCGTTGTAGGGCCGGCCGTCGTAGGCGATGGTGAGCATCAGGCGCATCCGCGCGCACCATGCGCCGCGCCACGGCGGACCGCAAGCCCGGCGCTCCCGCCGTCACGTCCCGCCGGTCTTGCGCAGCCGCACCGGGCCTTTCGCGCCCGATGGATCGACCACCCTGCCGCCCTGTGTCATCACAATCCGGCCCGCCGCCACCAGCCTGCGCGCCGCCTGCCGCGCGGCTTCCATCCGCCCGCGCCAGTCATCCGGGAAAACCGCCCGCGCCGCCTCGCTGGGGCAGATCGTTGCCGCGGCCGCCCGCGCGTCGAGTAGTTGCAGGATCGCCTGCTCCAGCAGCGCGTCCGCCGCCCCACCGCCCGCCCTCCGGCAGGCGTCGGAACAATAACGCACCGACTCCCAGCATGCGGCCCACTTCCGCCGCCACTCGATCGCCCGGCCACACCGGCGGCATGTCTTCGCCTCCATCACCCGCACCCCATGCCGCAAATCCCGCGCGCCCGCAACCGCCATCATGCGGAAGCAGGGATGCGGTGGTAGGCAGATGCGGAAATAGATGCTTTGATGAATGAGGCATTGCTCGCGGATATGGTATCAGCCAGCTCCTGCCCGTAATCATCTCCGCATTCGGATCAAAATGCAGGCTCATCGCCATCGAGCAGCCGGAAATCCATATTCATCCGGCGCTCCAATCCGAGCTTGCCGATGTATTCATCGGGTCCGCTATCGGAGAGAACAAGAACACCTTCCTGCTCGAAACCCACAGCGAGCATTTGATTCTGCGGATTCTGCGGAGGATACGGGAGACGACCGAGAAGGACTTTACAGACTGGCCGGAAGCCCTCAAAAACGCCTGCCCCAACGGCATCCGGCCTGAGGATGTGGCGGTTCTTTACGTGGAGCCGGGAGAGGAGGGAGCAATGGTGGTTGAGTTGCCGGTGACAGCCGACGGCGATTTCAGCCGGCCATGGCCCTCGGGATTCTTCACTGAGCGTGCGAAGGAACTCTATTGACTCAAGCAATGATCGCTGAATGTGCAGTTGAACCGGAAGTCATGGCGGAGTGGAGACACTTCCACAGCTTGCACGGGGACTTTGGAGTAGGACATGGTAGATTGCTCTGCGAGTTTCCAGGCAAATGGCGCAAGCATGTCCTGCAGGCAGTCCGACGGTTTGAACACGAGGGCAGGAACACCGCGCTGCAAGCCCAGCGGATCATCGACCATTTCCAGCATGGGGCCTTCCGCAGGGCACTTGTAGCATCCGGGCGGGATTTCCCGGAGGGTCGTGTCTGGAAGGATGCCGCGCGGTTGGCGGAGCGTCCCTTTGATCTCATTTTGCACACTGATCATCCGGCAAGCGATCGCGAACTCCGCTGTGGCGATTTTCTCAAGACGGATCACCCGTTCCACCGTGTCCGCCAGACGGAAGTCTCACGAACGGCACAGGAACTGATCGCTTGCGGCTGGGAGTGCTTCCGCCGGGCGAGCGAGATCATCGTCGTGGATCGTTACTTTCGTCCAATCGACGCTGATTATGGCAATGTGCTCGGGCACCTCCTAACACGGATGGAGCGGGAGGCAAGACCGCCCAAGCGACTTGAAGTCCACACTGAGCTGCCGGAACCTTACAATGCCGGTATCCAGCGACGGAACTGGATCCGCTGGGCCGATGGGCATCTACCGCGCGGATGGAAACTTAAAGTAGTCCATTGGAAGACCTTGGAAAGCGGGGGCTCGCTCCATGCGCGATACATTCTTACCGACTTTGGCGGGCTTGACTACAACTGGGGTATTGACGAAGATCCTGCCGAGCAAACCCAAGTGGCGCTACTAGACGACAAATTCTGGATGACACTCCACGATCGTTTTGCGTGGCATGATCAAAAAATTCCGTCGGATTTCTGCTTATTTCCTGAGCGCATTTTGGAGATCGACGGATGAATTTATGGTGTGCTAATTCAATAACATGACATTGAATGCATAGAACACATGAATCAATCCTCACATCCACAACCGAGCTGTTCCTTTCAGGGCGGGGGGTCCGGGGTGTGGTTGTTGTTGAGGATTTCCATGTAGAGGTCCTCGAGTGAGCGGCGGACGGGTGAGAGTGCGCGCAGCCGGACGCCGGCATGGACCAGTGCCGCCACCAGTGCCGCGGGGTCCGCGCCGTGCGGCAGGCGGATGCGGCCGGGGCGGGGGATCGCGCCGCCCTGCGCGTGGATCAGCGGCAGCGCCGTTTCCCATGGGTCGAGATCGGCATCGAACATCAGGTCGTCCTCATGCAGGCCGCCGACGGCGCCTTCGAACACGCGCCTGCCCTGGCGCAGGATGGTGACGCGGTCGCACATGAGTTCCACCTCGGCGAGCAGGTGTGAGTTGAACAACACGGTGATGCCGCGTTCGTCGCGCAGGCGCAGGATGAAATCGCGGAACCACTTGATGCCTTCCGGGTCGAGGCCGTCGGTGGGCTCGTCGAGCAGCAGCAGTTCGGGCTCGGGCAGCAGTGACTGGGCGAGCGCGAGGCGCTGGCGCATGCCGTGGCTGTAGGTGCGCACCTTCGAGTGGATGCGGGCGGAGAGGCCGACGAGGCCGACGGTTGCGCGGGCGGCTTCGGGCTGGAATCCGCCGGAGCAGGCCATCAGCAGGCGCAGGTTGTCCCAGCCGCTGAGGTATTCGTAGAATGCGGGTGCCTCGAAGATGGCGCCGACCTTGCGCAGTGCCTTCGAGCGGTCGGTGAGCACCGAGACTCCGCCGATGGTGACGTCGCCTGCATCCGGCATGACCATGCCGAGGATGATGCCGAGCGTGGTGCTTTTGCCCGCGCCATTGTGGCCTAACAGGCCGTGGATGGCGCCGCGGTCCACGCGCAGCGAGACATCGCGCAGCGCGGGTTTGCCGCCGAACGACTTATGGAGGCCGCGGATTTCGAGCATGGGGTGGTCTCAGCGGTTGACGGCGAAGCGGATTTGGCTGGAGCTGGTTTGATCGGCGTAGAGGAAATGGGTTCCGCCGGGGTGCCATGCCTCCTTGTCGGAGATGAGCGGGATTTTGTCCGGGCGGCCCTCGATGCCGAAGAATGCGAGCCGCGAGACCGGCAGTCCGCCCTGCAGGTGGTTCCAGAAGTAGCTGGAGCCGGTTGCCTTGAACTCGGTGTTGTCCTGCGGGCATTTGAAGGCATCCGGGGTATCGACGTAAGGCAGCAGCACGGTTTCGAGCACGGGTGTGGGATCGGCTTTGGAAGAGCGGCCCATGGCGATGTCCGGGAGGATCTGGTTGTGATCCTGCAGATAGCTTTCCAGGGCGGTGCCGAGCGCGCGGAGCTGGTTGAGGCATGCGGCCTCGCGCGATCTGGCGAGCATTGAGCGGCCGAGCGGGAAGCAGATGCCCGCGAGCGTGGCGAGGACCGCCAGCGCGACGAGGGTTTCCAGGAGGGTGAGGCCGCGCGCTTTCATCATTGGCGGTGCTGGCCGAATTCGCTGCCGCGCAGGCCTTGCATGGCCTCGTTGACCGCCTCCATCAGCGGGGCGAGGTCGAGCTTGGTGCGCGCGCTGGATTTTTCGAAATACGCGCGCATGCCCTCGCGGCCGATCTTGTCGAGCAGGTCGGCGCCGAGTTCTCCGGCGCGCGCCATGTCGCTGGTGGTGCGGCCGGTTTCGATTTCCCTGAGTCCCTGCTCGACGAACCTGCGGCGTTGGTCTGGCGGCATGGCGTCGAGCGCCTCCATGAAGCGGTTCATGGATTCCTTCACGGTGAGGTCGATGAAACGGTTTTTCTCGTTGGTATCGAGTTTGCGGAAGAACTCCTCGCCGGCGCGGTTGCGGCGGTTTTTCTCGCGTTCGTGGAAATCGAGGCGGTTGATCATGGCGGCGATTTCGCGGAGTTCGCGGTTGCGGCGTGCGGCTTCGGCGGGATCCGGCGGGGTGCCGGGTTGCGACCAATCGGCGAAGGCCGCGGATTCGAAGCGCTGGGCAAGGCGTTCCGCGGTGATTTTTTTCGAGCCGGCATACGAGCGCACGGCCCAGACGGCGGCCCAGACGGCGGCGAGCACTGCGAGGGCGCGGAGGATGGTGCTGCGGCGGCTCATCGGGCGGCAAGCTAGAGCGGATCCGCCGTCCTGCAAGCGGGGAAAGCGCGCGGGCTAGCGCCACAGCTCGCAGGCGTGGGCGGCGAAGCCCGCGCCGAATGCGGTGAGCCACAAGCGCTGGTCGTCCTTTGCCTTGGCGGCGAGCCGTCGTTCGAGGGCGAAGAGCACGGAGGGGCTGCTCATGTTGCCGTGGTCGCGCAGCACCTCGCGGGTTTCGGAGAGGTGGAACGGCAGTCTGGCCTCGAGTGCCTCGATCACATCGCGGCCGCCGCTGTGGGCGAGCACTTGGTCGGGCTCGGCGCTGCGCCGTGCGTAGAGGCCGGCCACTGCCTCGGCGGCCAGTTCCGGCACGGCGCGGTGCAGTTGGTTTTTCAATTTGCCGCCCGAGTTGATGAATCGGATTTTGCCGCGGTTTTGCGGGTGGTGCACGGTGGTGAAATGGCCTGCGCGCCATCCGCTGCCGCCGGTTTCGCCGCCCCAGACGGCCGCCGCCGCGCCATCGCCGAACAGGCACAGGCTGATGAGCACGCCCGGGTCATCATCGGCATAAAACGCGGCGGAGCAGATTTCCACGGCCACGGTGGCCACTTTGGCGTGTGGGTTCGCGGCGAGGTGGCCGTGGGCGGCCCGCAGCATCGGGATCGCCGCGCCGCAGCCGAGGCCCACCAGGTCCGCGAGATAGGCATCCGGCCGCAGGCCCGCCTGCTCCGCCACGTGGCTGCTCACGCCGGGGCAGAGGTAGCCGGTGCAGGTGGTGATGAAGAGCGCGTCGAGATCCTCCGTGGCGAGGCCCGCCTGATCCAGCGCCTTGCGCAGCGCGGTGGTGGCGAGCGTCGGCGCCTGTTCTTCGAAGCTCTCGTTGAGATGTTGCGCGTCTTTGGTGAACGCGTGGTCGATGCGGTCGAGCGCGAGATGCCGGCGGTGGATGCCGGAATCCGGGTTGCCGAGGATCTTGCGGACCAGTCCGGCCGAGCGCGGGCGCAGTGTGGCGAGCAATCCGGCCGCATCCATGGCCTCCAGGCAGGCGTGCTGGGTGTAGGCGTTCGGCGGGACCGCGGTGGCGATGGAGTGGAGATGCATGGGGAAAAGGGATATCTAACGGAGCAATCGCAGCAGCGGGTGGAACGGCAGCAGGCGCGCGGCGGCCAGCGAGGCGAGCGCCTCGCGCATGCCGGTGTGGAGCAGGGCGCGGTGTGCCAGCGAGGCGGCGGCGAGGCGGAGGCGGAACGCGTGGCGCAGGCGGGTGCGTGTGACGCGCAGTGTGTCCGGCCAGGATGCGCGGCCCGCGGCCCATGCGTCGAGCGGATCGAGCGCGTGGGCGGCCGCCTGGAAGGCCATGCTCATGCCGTTGCCGGTGAACGGCGGGATCATGCTCTCCGAGTCGCCCACGCACAGCAGGCCGGGCACGGCCGGTTGCCGCCCGAGTTCGAAGCCCGCCACGCTGGTGAACGAGCCATCGCGCCACTCCGCCTCGCGCAGCATCCGTGCCAGCCGCACGCAGCCTCCGGCCTCCAGGTAGGCGGGCAGCAGGCCGCGCCCCTTCGCGCGGATCGCGCGGTCCGTTAGAAACAGGCCGCAGACATTCGTCCAGCCGTCTTCCACGCCGGCGAGGCCCGCGTAGCCGGTCGTGCCGGAGTGCATTTCAAGGTCGGCCCCGGTCGGGATCCGGACATGCGCCTTGAGGCCGATCCAGCGGCCCGGTCGCGGCCTGCGGCCGGCCGCCCACACGCAGCCCTCGGCCGGTTGCGGGCGCGCGCGGGTGCCGGTGACCACCACTCCGCCGCGCGCCACCAGCCTGTCGCGCAGCCGCGCGTCGAGCGCGTGACGCGAGATGCCGAGCGCGGGGTGCGGCAGGTTTTTTGTTAGAAAAAGGCGGTCGCGGTCGTGCCATGCCAGCGAGAGATGGCGGCGCGCGTCATCGAACAAGCCGGCGATGCCGAGCGAGTCCAGGGTGGCGGTGGTGACGCCCGAGATGAACTCGCCGCAGACGCGGTGGCGCGGGTAGGTTCCGGCCTCGATCACTGTCACGGGTGTGCCGCGCGCGCGCAGCGCGATGGCGAGCGACAGGCCGGCGAGGCCGCCGCCGTGGATGGTGATGGATTGTTTCAGGCGCGCCAAGCTATCACGCGCCGGGCGCCGCGCCATGTGGAAGTTTCGCGGATGTGCCAGTGTGCGGGGTTGAGTCCGGCGAGGGCGGGGATTTCCCCGCTGCTGAATCCGGCGCGGATGCTGGTTTGCATGTCATGGCGCGTGACGTGGTTGACGAAGGGATGCAGCAGGCCGCCGAGGACCGCGGCGCGGCGGCTGCGGTCGGGCTCGTTGAAAACAAGCGCCTGGCAGTTCGCGCAGAGCCGGCTGAGATCGCGCAGGGCCGGGCCTTCGAAGTGGTGCAGGAACAAATTGGCCACCAGCACGCCGCCGGCCGGCGGGGCCTGCCGCAGGATGTCGCCCTGATGCCAGGTGATCGCCGCATCCAGCCCCGCGGGGCGTGGCGCGAGATCGCAGGCGGAGACCTGGCTGGCCGGAAAACGCCGCCGGATTTTCGCTGTGAGCGCGCCGTCGCCCGCGCCGATTTCGCAGATTGCGTGTGCCGCCGCGGGCGGGATGAGGTCCAGGCTTCGCAGGATCCAGCGCTCGTTGCCCATGAGGAAATTGATCCGGCGCAGGTCGGCCCGCGCGCGCCTTGCCGCCGGGTCGTGGTGCGGAAGGTGGTCGAGGAGTTCCGGTTCGACGATGCGTTGGTTCACGGGTGACGGTGGCTGCGGGTGCGCGCAGCATTTCCGGTGGCGTGCCGGATGGCAAGGTGAGGAGTGCATCTTGCGCATCGCGGCGGCCGTGCTTATGAAGCGCCGCATGGCGCTGCGCACGCGGGATTTCGATTATCATCTGCCGCCGGAACTGATCGCCTCACGGCCGTTGCCGGAGCGCTCCGCCTCGCGGATGCTGGTGGTCCACCGTGCCACCGGACGCATCGAGCACCGGATGTTCCTCGATTTTCCGGAATATCTGGTGGCGGACGACCTGCTGGTGCTTAATGACACCAAGGTGATTCCGGCGAGGCTGGTTTCGGACGATGGTGGCACCGAGTTGTTGTGCTTGGACCGGCTCTCGCCGTTGGAGTGGCGTTGTCTGGTGCGGCCCGGCCGGCGGATGAAACCCGGACGGCAGGTGGCCGTGGCCGGCATCCATGGCACAGTGGAGCAGGTTTTCGAAAATGGCGACCGGCTGATCCGCTGGGAGCGTGAACTCGATCTTCACACCCATGGACGGCTTGCCCTGCCGCACTACATGGGACGCGATGACGAACCGGCGGACCATGCGCGCTACCAGACGGTATTCGCACGCGAGGACGGGGCGGTCGCCGCGCCCACTGCGGGGCTGCATTTCACACCGGAAATGCTGGGCCGGCTGCCCCATGCGTTTCTCACACTGCATGTGGGTGTGGGCACCTTCCGGCCGGTGAAGGCGGAGGTGGTCACCGACCATGTGATGCACGCGGAGAAATTCGCGCTCGGTGCGGAAACGGCACGGCGGGTGAATGCCGCCGGCCGGGTGATCGCCGTGGGCACCACCGTCACCCGCGTGCTCGAGTCCCTCGGCAAAGACCGGACGCAGGGAGAGCCCCGCCTTGCCGAGGCGGCGCATGCGGGCGAGACCGATATCTTCATCCACCCGCCCCACGAGTTCCGCGTGGTCGGCGGCCTGCTGACGAATTTCCACCTGCCGCAAAGCACGCTGATCATGCTGGTGTGCGCCTTTGCCGGCCACGGGCTGGTGATGGAGGCCTACCGGCAGGCGGTGCGGGACCGCTACCGGTTCTACAGCTATGGCGACTGCATGTTGCTGATGTGAGAGGGCGCGCGTTGACATGCGTGCCAAGCAAGATCTAGCTTCCCGCCGATGACCATCCCATGCTGCCTCCGGGTATTGGCCGCCGCGCTGGTGGCCGCCGGCTGCGCACCGCAGGGCGGCGAGGACGCATGGCGCGGCGCGGTGGACGGCCAGGCCGCGCAGCTCGGATACCGCAACTGGATCGTGATCGCCGAAGC
>JBIJBN010000287.1:0-2870 GCA_044345175.1 Luteolibacter sp. | reverse complement strand
TTGGATCAGTGTTGCCCGATTCACAGAACCAGGCCGCGCAAATTTTTTTCTGTAAAATTCTTAAAGGCATTTGGCTGAAGCAGGTGGCTGTGGTTGTTGTTTTCTTTTAGTTTTTCGGTTTCAGGTAGGATTTTCCGGATTCCCAGGTTTCGGAGATTTCGACAAGGACGGCAGAATGGAGCGGAGCGACATGGACAGGAGCGAAGCGACGTGCCCCGCAGGGGTGCGACCGGAAGGGAGCATCAAACGAGCCGTTGCAATGATTCCTCGTTGGGGAAGAGGCCGACGACGCGGGTGCGGCGTTTGATCTGGCTGTTGAGTGTTTCGCAGGCGTTTGAGGTTCTCAGTTTCGATCCTGCAAAGCCTGAGCCCAAGGCATCCGATCTTCCCAAGCTCTCCGTGCCCGAGCGTCCGCCGCTATCCGTCATAGATGCGACCGCCATGACGGATATGAATGAAGTGATTTTCAAAGCCGACCGGCGCGGTCGTCTGCGCTTCACCCCGGAGCAAAAGCAGGCGCTTGTCGAAGCCTATGAGGGAAGAGGTCTGTGTTGTCTGCGTTTTGCTGCGTTGCAAGCGGTCAATAGCCAGAACTTGGTTTCCTGGCTCAAGAAGCGTCGGCAGGGTGACTCGGACCACCTGGTCCTGCGTTCTCTGGAGCCCAGCGTCTTTTTTTCGCCGGGGCCACGGTGGACAAGTGGGCTGCAAGTGGTTCGGCCGGCCCAGCATGCCGGAATTCTGAATGCCATTGGATTGCATATCTCAAATATGCAATAAGTTGTCCGATGGTCATTGGACTGTCATCCATCCGATGGCGATCAGGTCGTCATCGGCTTGTCGACCCATCGGCCCATCGGCTGAATCGGTCACTGTGGGATGTGCAATTGGTGGATGAGCCAGCCGATGAGGATGACCTGCGGGGTGGAGAGGAGTGGCAGGGCGAGGGTGGCTTTCCATGAGCGTGTGGTTTCGCGGAGGCTGAGGATTTCGGTGTGGTCGGTGGCGGCGCCGGCCATGAGGAAAACGAAGGCGTTGCCCGGAGCGTTGGCGCGGGTGAGGAGGTCCGCGGCGATGGGAGAGGAGCCCTCGGAGCAGACTTCGATGAGGGTGGTGGCGAGGAGGGTGAGGAACAGCCCTGCGATGGTGGGGCCGAAGTATTGTTGGAAGGCGGCTTCGGGGACGAAGGCGCGGATCAGGGCGGTGAGGACGAAGCCGAAGAAGATCCAGCGCAGGATCATGGTGGAGCCTTGGAGTCCCTCGCGTGCGAGTTGCAGGCAGTTGCGGGCGGAGGGTTTGAGCGAGCGTGCGGCCTGTCGCAGCGCCGGGGCGATCCGGTAGTCTCGCGGCAGGTCCACGCGGTTCGGGTTGGCGGGGATTTTCCCATGGCGCACGAGCAGATCCGCGGTCCAGCCGGTGATGAGGGCGACCCCGATGGACAGAGCGATGAATGCGAGCATCCAGCCCCAGCCGATGAGTGCAGCGAGTATCAGGGTGAGCGAGAGCGAGTTCCAGGGGCTGGCGATGAGGAAGGCGAGTGTCTGCCCGAGTGAGGCGCCGCGTTTGTAGAGGCTCATTCCCACCATCAGGATGCCGTGGTTGCACAGATCCAGCAGGACGCCCGCGCCGACCGCGCGGAAGAGCCCGGAGACGCTGCCGCCGCGGCCGAGCACCGCCGCCACCAGTTCGCGCGGGAGCCGCCCGATCACCGCCACGGCGGCGATGCCGATGAGCAGGCCCCACCAGGTGCGGCTGACCAGCTCGTGGCAGGTGTGGCCGTAAACGAGCAGCCATCGAGGGCCGGGAGGTGCGGCCGCATGCACCGCAATTCCTGTTAGAAAAAAAGCCAGCGAGCCCAGCAGGAGGAAATCCGTCCGGCGTGCCGCGCCGCCGCCGCAGCAGGATGGCGGAGTGGCGGCCGGGGCGGGCGTGCCGCAGCAGGACGGCGCTTTGGCGTGTGTGTCGTGTGTGGCGTGTGTTCGTGGCGGCGGGTTGAGTCGCAGCACGGAACGGCGCAGCGCCTCGCGGTCCGCGGGATTTCCGTGGGGAGGAGTGGAACCGCGATCGGACATGGCATGGGCAAATTAGATCGCGGGTCCGTGTGTGTCGAACGGGATGTTTGTTGCAGAGCCGGGTGTGGGCGTTAAAAGACAGGCAATGAGCAAAGCGCGATGGACGGGTGCGGCGATGCTGGTTGGGGCCACGTGGCTGGCGGGAGCGGCGGCTGACGCCTCGCTGGTGCGGGTGTTGTGGCCGGCGTTGGTGGCCATCGGGGTGATCATTTTGCTCAAGCAGGCGGTGGTTGGCCTGGCCTGCGGGGTGGCTGCGGCCGGACTGTTGTTGGCGGACGGGGATCCGGTCGGAGCCCTGCGTGTGACCCTGGACGGGCATTTGTTTCCCTCGATGCAAGGGCCGTGGCGTGTGGGGGCGCTGGTGTTCACGCTGGTGCTTGGATCCTTTGCCGGGATTCTCGAGCGTTCGGGAGGGTTTGAGGCGTTGCTGCGCCGGATCCTTGCGCGCGGGGAAGACGGTGCGCGGCGCTTGTTAGGGGGAGTCTATGGCGTGGGACTATTGTGTTTTTTCGACGGTCTGGCGAGCAGCCTGCTTGCCGGGCGGATGGCTCGGCCGCTGGCCGACCGTGCCGGTGTTTCGCGCGAGCGGCTGGCGTGGGTGGTGGATTCGACGGGCTCGCCGGTGGCCTGTGTGGCGTTCATTTCAACCTGGATTGCCACGCAGCTGAGTTTGATTGAGCAGGGATTGAAAGGCGCGCCGTTTGCGGTGGAGCCCTATGCGATGTTTTTCCAATCGGTTCCGGCGAATGCGTATTGCCTGTTGATGTTGTGGCTGGTGCCGCTGGCGATTTACTGTGGTTA
>JBIJBN010000031.1:0-11868 GCA_044345175.1 Luteolibacter sp. | reverse complement strand
AACCGTGCGAGACACCGGTTGCCGATCTCGTCCGGCCGTGGGTGGTGCTGGTGCCGTTGGCCGTGCTGGTGGTATCGATTTTCGCGGGATTTCCGCTGCTTGCGGGCGAGCGGATTGCGGTTTTTTCGGTGGAAGGATGGAAGCGTGCTTTCAGTGGGGATGCCGGCCCGTATGCGTTGGTGACCGGCAGTGTGGCCGGCTGGATTGCGGCGATGGTTTGTTTTCCCGCGAGGCGGCGGCACGAGGCGGCGCAGGCGGCGGTGCAGGGTGCGGGTTCGTTGCTTCCCGCGCTGGTGGTGCTGGTTCTGGCGTGGACCCTGGGCAGCATGTTCGAGGCGCTGGGGACCACGCGGCACATCGCGGATTGGCTGGCTGCCGGCGCGCCGGTGGCATGGCTGCCGCTGGTGGTTTTCCTCCTTGGTTCGCTCATGGCCTTCACCACGGGTTCATCATGGGGCACCATGGGGCTGTTGATGCCGCTCGCGCTGCCGGCCGTGACCGCTGCGGCGATGGATGGCGGCATGTCCGCTGCCGGGACCCGGGAAATGGCGGTGATGGTGATTGGCGCGGTTTTCAGCGGAGCCACTCTTGGAGACCACTGCAGTCCGTTTTCCGACACCACCATTGTCAGCGCCCTGGCCAGCGGCTGCAAAACCACGGATCATGTCACCTCGCAGCTGCCCTTTGCCGGGATGGCGGCCGCGGCGGCCTGTGCGGCATACGCGCTGATGGCCGCCGGGGTGCCGCCGGTGGGTGCCACCATGGCGGCGGCGGCGGTGCTGGCTGTCTGGTTGTGGCTGCTGGTCCGCGGCCGGGCAGCCGCGTGAGCGCTTGGAATTTCAAAAACCCACCCGGCGGGTGCCAATTGTCTTGCAAACCCGCCGCGGGCAGGCTTGACTCCGCGGTCCAACCCCGAACCAAGGACGATCCGGCACCCCGCTGGATCCATCCCCTGAGAACATGAGCACCAACGAAATCAACCTGAAGGATTATCAACTCCACGAAGGAGACACCGGCAGCGCGCCTTACCAGGTGGCGCTTCTCACCCAGCGCATCGCCCATCTCACGGGCCACCTCAACTCGCACAAGAAGGATTTTTCATCCCGCCGCGGGCTGTTGACGATGGTTTCCCAGCGCCGCAAGCTGCTCGACTACATCAAGAAAGGCTCCGAGGAGAGATACCAACAGGTCATCAAGGGCCTCGGACTCCGCCATTAACCACTTTTCGCCGCGCAGCCACGGGACACCCCTGTGGCTGTCGTGCAAAACGGCCCGGCCGCCGCGCGAATGCGGCCCGGACCGACGGGCAAATCCACTCCGCCGCGCCGATTCGTCCGCGCCGCGGGATGTGTCCGTGAAAACCGAATGCCCGCCCGGCAATCCCGCCGCGCGGGCCGTCCGCACAGAAAAAAGAAGAAAGAAGAAAGAAAATGAACATCCATAGCAAAACGATCGAAGTCGGCACGAACCCGATGACGATCGAAACCGGCAAACTTGCCAAACTCGCCGACGGTGCCGTCACCGTCCGCTGCGGTGACACGATCATCCTCGTCACAGCCGTCTCCGCCACCAAGGTGAAGCCCGGCCAGACCTGGTTCCCGCTCTCCGTGGAATACAAGGAGAAAGCCTCCGCCGCCGGCGTTTTCCCCGGTGGTTACTTCAAGCGCGAAGGCCGCCCCACCGAAAAGGAAATCCTCACCTGCCGCATGACCGACCGCCCGTTGAGGCCGCTCTTCCCGAAAGGTTATTTCTACGACACGCAGATCGTCGCCATCCTGCTTTCCGCCGATGGCGAGAACGACGCGGACGTGCTTTCGATGAACGGCGCCTCCGCCGCGCTCTGCCTGTCCGACATTCCCTTCGCCGGCCCGATCGGCGCGGTGCGCGTCGGCCGCGTCGATGGCCGCTTCGTCATCAACCCGACCCACGACGAGCGTGAAAACTCCGACCTCGACCTCATCTACGTCGGCAACAAGAACGATGTCATCATGATCGAGGGCCAGGCCGATGAAATGCCCGAGGAGGACTTCATCGCCGCGCTTCACCACGCGCAGGCCGCGGTGCAGAAGATCATCGCCGCGCAGGAGGAGCTCATCAAGCTCGCCGGCAAGTCCAAGCGCGACTACGAGCCAGTGCTTGCCAAGGAGAACCTGCTGGAGATCGGCTACGAAATCGCGGGCGCCCGCATCGAGTCCGCCATTTACGCGCCGACCAAGACCGAGCGTGCCCGGAAGGTCGGAGCCTTGCGCGACGAGGTGGAGGCTGCGATCAGGCAGCGTGCGCCCGAGGCCACCGATTTCGACATCGAGCAGACCTTCGAATACATCCAGAAGAAGGCGTTCCGCATTTCCATCATGGAAAAAGGCGTGCGCGCCGATGGCCGGAGCATCGGCCAGTTGCGTCCGCTTTATGCCGAGAGCAGCCCGCTGCCGCGTGTGCACGGCTCCGCGATTTTCGCGCGTGGCGAGACCCAGGCGCTGGCGATTGCCACGCTTGCGCCGGCGGATGAGAAGCAGTTTATGGACAACTACGCCGGTGGCGAGACCGAGAAGCGGTTCATCCTGCATTACAACTTCCCGCCGTTCTCGGTGGGTGAGACCGGCCGCATGGGCGGGTTGAACCGCCGGGAGATCGGTCACGGCGCGCTTGCCGAGCGGTCGATCGAGCCGGTCATTCCGAGTGTCGAGGACTTTCCCTACGCCATCCGTGTTTCCTCGGAGGTCACCGAGTCGAACGGATCCACCTCGATGGCCACCGTTTGCTCCGGCACCATGTCGCTGCTCAGCGCAGGTGTGCCGTTGATCCGTCCCGTTGCCGGCATTTCGGTGGGTCTGGTCACCGAGTGGAGTGGCGAGACGATGAGCAGCCACAAGTGCCTGCTCGACATCATCGGCTCCGAGGACTTCTACGGCGACATGGACTTCAAGCTCTGTGGCACCAGCCAGGGTGTCACCGGCTATCAGCTCGACCTCAAGCTGCCCGGCCTGCCGCTGGCGATCCTTGAGGAGGCGATCCACATCGCAAAGGACGCGCGCGGCACCATTCTCGACAAGATGGCCGAGGCCATTGCCGCGCCGGCCGAGCTCAGCCCGCATGCGCCGCGCATCGTCAGCCTGAAGATCCCCGCCGACCGCATTGGCGAGCTGATCGGGCCCGGCGGCAAGAACATCAAGGGCATCCAGGCCGAGTCCGGCGCCGAGATCAACATCGAGGACGACGGCACGGTGCACATCTACGCCTCCAAGATGGAGGGTCTGGAGCGCGCCAAGTCGATGATCGAGCGGATGTTCCAGGAAATCGAGGTGGGCAAGGTTTACACCGGCAAGGTGGTTTCCATCACCGCGTTCGGCGCGTTCATGGAAGTGCTGCCCGGCAAGGACGGCCTGATCCACGTTTCCGAGCTGGCCGAAGGCCGCACCGAGAAGGTCGAGGACGTCGTCAAGAAGGGCGACGTTGTGACCGCCAAGTGCCTTGGTGTGGATGAGAAAGGCCGGGTGAAGATGTCCCGCCGCGCGTGGCTGCGCGACCAGAAGGCCGCCGAGGCCGAGGCCGCAGGCATGGCCGCCGAATAAGCGGGAGCGCGGCATGGTTGCCGCCGCATGCGGATCCCGAAAACCAGGCCGGCGTCCCATCACCGGGACGCCGGTTTTTTCATGGCCGTGAATCCGTCACGGCAGTGCCTTGCCGCGCACGAGGTCCATGATCGCGGTGGCATTGAGGGTTTGGGCGCGCTGTTTGATTTCCGGCAGGTATTTGGCGTGGAGTTTCCCGGCCTCTTGGGTCAGGGGCGCGTAAAGAGCCTTCATTTCGGCGCCGCCGAGTTTGCGGCCGCCCGCGTAGTATCTCGCGGCAAGCTGGCCGATGGCATAAGTGGCGGCGAAGGAAAATGCCGATCCGGTGGCTTCATTGGCGAGTTTTCCGACGAGTTTGCCGCCGACTTTCCTGCCCATTCCGCCGATGAGTTTGCGCGCGAAGTTTTCGACGACCTGGGAGCCGAGGCCGATGCCTGCCGTGGCGAGGAACTCCCGGATGCTGGAGCGGTCCAACTCGAATCCATGCGCCTTGCCGATCCGCCACACCATTTTCATCTGGAGTGGCAGGATGGCCATGGTGGCGAGTGTTTCCGGCAGCAGTTCGAGTGCGCCGTTGAGGATCGAGTAGCGCATGATCATGCCGTCATGCCCGGCGGCCGGGGTGGCGGGATCTCCTCCATCGAGCGGTGCGAGTGCCAGCGAGTCCACCTCTTCGTCGAGCGACTTCGCATCGGCGTTGCCGAGTGCGAGCCTGGTGCGGAGGTCATCGAGGAATGCCTGTTCATCGGCAGAGACCGAGTCATCCGCCTCGCAGACGGCACGCGCCATTTCATAGGCAAGCATGCGATCCTGCGGTGTTTGCAAACCGGTGACGGCGGCATCCGGGGTGAGCCTGCCCATCAGGATGCGCCTTGCAAGCGCCTGAAGATCCCCTCCGGGGCCGAGTTCCAGTGACAGCGACTCAATGTGCTTGCGCTCGTCGCCGGACTTGTCGCCATCGGCGAAGGCGGCGAACAGGCAGATGGCGAGCAGGGATTCCCGGGACGGGTGGGTCTCGTTGGATTGCATGGATCAGGGTGGGTGGGTTGGAAGCGCATCGTTTCATCGCCCGGTTTCGGCGGACGCGCACATGGAAAATCAGCGGGATTTTCCACATGGCACATCATGGAAATCCCGGGCGGGGAAACCGGGTGGCGGGCGGATGCGGCTGTTTGCGCCCGTTGCCTTCAGGAAACCGTCTCGCGGTTGCGTGCGTCCACCTGGGTGTTGAGCGTGCAGAAATCGTAGAGCCAGCCGATGAGGAACAAGCCGCCGGTGAGCAGCCAGATCAGGCCGGTGCCGATTTTCCCCATGTAGAACCGGTGGATGCCGAACACGCCGAGGAAGGTCTGCAGCAGCCATGCCACCGAGTAATCGTAGCGGCCGGCGGTGAAGCGGAGGTCCGCCCTGCGGTCCATGCCGGGGATGAGGAACAAGTCGATGAGCCAGCCGATGCCGAGCAGTCCGAAGGTGAGGAACCAGATCGCGCCGGTGAACGGCTTGCCGTAATAGAACCGGTGCGAGCCGGTGAATCCGAAGATCCAGAGGAGATAGCCGATGGTCTTGCTGTGGGTGTCGCCGCGGGTGTGTTCCATCATGTCAACATGCGGTGGTTTCCTCGGTGACGCCATCACAAACTGGCGACCGGAGCCGCGGGGTCACACATCCAGATTGCGGACATTCAGCGCGTTGTCCTCGATGAAGCGCTTGCGTGGCTCGACCACATCGCCCATGAGCACATCGAACATCCTGTCGGCCTCCACCATGTTGTCCTCGTCCAGACGGACGCGCAGGAACTGGCGTGTGGCGGGGTCCATGGTGGTTTCGAAGAGCTGTTTGGCATTCATTTCGCCGAGGCCCTTGAAGCGTTTGATCTGGACGCCGCGCGAGGCGATTTCGAGCACCCGGCTGAGGATTTCCGGGATTGAGAACACCGGTTGGACGCGGTTTTTGCCACCCTCGCCCTCCAGCAGTTCGTAGAGCGGCTGGTCGTCATCATGGAAGCGCGTGGTATCGATGCCGGACTCGTTGAGGCGGCTGAAGATCCTGTGGATGGCGTGGGACTCGTGGAGTTCGTGGAGCACCGCGCGGCGCGACGGCCCGGTGTGCCCGGCAAGCTCCTCATCGGTGAGGGTTTCATCGAAGAGGCGCAGGTCGCGGTTTTGTTCGGCGAAGGTGCGCAGATCGTTTTCATCGGCGAAGTAGCGCACCTCCTCCTCGTTGCCGGTGCGGATGCGCACCATGTATTCCGGCAGATGGCCGCCGGGCGTCCGGGCGGCGAGGTAGTTGCGGAAACTGCCGCCGTTGCCCTCGATCGAGCGCGTGTAGCGGGCGAGCGACGAGAGGTTTTCGAGGACCGTCTTGAGTTCGGCGGCGCTGAAGACGCGCGCGCCGCCATGGCTGCGGAGTTCGACTTCCGAGGCGCCCAGCTCGATGAGGATGCGGTTGAGCTGCTCGTCGTCCTGCACGTATTCCGAGCGTTTCTTGCGGGTGACCAGATAGAGCGGCGGCTGGGCGATGTAGAGGAACCCGCGTTTCACCAGGTCCGGCATGAAGCGGCAGAAGAAGGTGAGCAGCAGCGTGCGGATGTGCGAGCCGTCCACATCGGCATCGGTCATGATGACGATCTTGTGGTAGCGGACTTTCCCGATGTTGAAGGACCCCTCCTGCTCGCCGTCGCCGATACCTGCGCCGATGGCGGTGATCATGCTCTGGATCTCCTTGTTCTGGAGGGCGCGGTGGAGGCGGGCCTTCTCGACGTTGATCAGCTTGCCGCGCAGGGGCAGGATCGCCTGGGTGCGGCGGTCGCGGCCCTGTTTGGCCGAGCCGCCCGCGGAGTCGCCCTCGACGATGTAGAGTTCGGATTTCGCGGGATCGCGTTCCGAGCAGTCCGCCAGTTTGCCCGGCAGTCCGCCGCCGGAGAGGGCGGATTTCCTGACGGTTTCGCGCGCCTTGCGCGCGGCTTCGCGGGCGCGCGCGGCGTTCACGGATTTTTCGATGACCTTGCGTGCGAGCGCCGGGTTTTCATCGAAGTAGCGGTTGAGTCCCTCGTAGACGATTGACGCGACCACGCCCTCGATCTCGGTGTTGACCAGCTTGTCCTTGGTCTGGGAGGAAAAGCGCGGGTTGGGCATTTTCACCGAGATCACGCAGACCAGTCCCTCGCGGACGTCGTCGCCGGAGAGCGCGGGGTCCTTGTCCTTGAGGATCTTGTTGGCCTTGGCGTATTGGTTGATGGCGCGGGTGAGCGCGGTGCGGAAGCCGGTGAGGTGGGTGCCGCCGTCGCCGTTGAAGATCGAGTTGGCGAAGCAGAGGATCTGGTCGTTGTAGGAGTCGTTGTATTGCAGCACCACATCGGCGAAGACATCGTCCGAGGTCACCTTGCCGTCGTAGTCGATCTCGATCTGGCGTTTGCCGTGGAGGACCACGGGGTCCGGGTGGATGAGTGTCTTGTTCTCGCCGAGCTGGATGACGAACTCCTCGATGCCCCTGGCGTAGTAGAACGAGGTTTTCCTTGCGGATTCCGGGCGTTCGTCCTCGAGGTCGATGGTGAGTCCGGGGTTGAGGAACGCGAGTTCGCGCAGGCGTGTGGCGAGGCGGTCGAACTTGAATTCGATGGTATCGACAAAGATCGTGGCGTCCGGGAAGAAGGTGATGATGGTGCCGGTTTTGGCGGGATCCACCTCGCCGACGACGTGGAGCGGCTGGGTGGTTTTGCCGCGTTCGAAGCCGATGCGGTGGATTTGTCCCTCGCGCATGATGTCGGCGCGGAACCAGTCGGAGAGGGCGTTGACGCATTTGGCGCCGACGCCGTGGAGGCCGCCGGAATATTTGTATGCGCCCTGGCCGAACTTGCCGCCGGCGTGGAGGTTGGTGAGCACGAGTTCGACGGCGGGGATGCCGAACTTCGGGTGCATGTCCACCGGGATGCCGCGGCCGTTGTCGTGGATTGAGACCGAGCCATCGACGTGGATGGACACCCTGATGCGGCTGCAATAGCCGGCCAGGTGTTCGTCGATTGAATTGTCCAGCACCTCGAAGACGCAGTGGTGGAGGCCGCGTTCGTCCGGATCTCCGATATACATGCCGGGCCGCTTGCGCACCGCTTCGAGGCCTTCGAGTTTGTCGATTTGGGCGGCGCCGTATTCCTGCTCGCTGCCGACCTTGGTGGGGGCTTGTTGGGGCTCGTTCGGATTCTCGGACATGTGTTGCGGAAAGGGTCTGAAATCCGCTGCCGGGAGACAAGGAACTTCTTGCGGAAAGGAGCCATCCGCCGGCCATTTGGATGGTTTTGCAACCCGTTGATGCAAAGCAGGTTGCGATTGAATCACCAGGCTGGTGCCGGGGTGCCGGCCGGTGTTGCCGCCTCAGCCCTCCATGCCGAGGCACTGGAGCTGCCATTGCAGTAGCAGCTCTTTGGCATCCGCCTCGCCCGCCGCGATGCTCTCGAGGGCCGCGCGCGGCGCGATCAGCGAGCCTTCGATGTCGAGCTTGCCGGCGGTGCGGTCGCGGTCCGCGATGAGCGCGTCGAGCCTGCGTTCGAAGTCGCGGGTGCGTTTCCTGCGTTTTGAGGAAGGATGCCGGGGCCAGTCGTCTTCGCCGAGCGCCTCGACGGCGGCCACGGTGTTTTTGAAGCGTTTGATCCGGTCGGTGCGGAAGTGATGGGGCAGGGTGACGCTTTTACCCTCGGCGAGGTTGTGGCTCCACTCGAGCAGCTGCCGGTTGGGCACCACCATGAAGGACGGACGGTCCCATGCCTTGGCCTCCGCATCGCGCCAGCGCCACAGGGCGCGCAGGCATGCGAGGCCGCGGCGGTCGAGTTTGCCGGATCCCTGGATGCGCCACATTTCCTCCTTCGTGTCATCACGCTCCAGCACCTTGCGGCGGGCCGCCACGCAGCTTTCCTCGAACCAGTCATGGCGGCCGAGCCCGCGCAGCCGGGTGACGATCATCTCGCCCATGTCGAGCAGGTAGTGGACGTCATTGAGGGCGTATTCGATCATTTTGGGCGAGAGCGGGCGTTTGCCCCAATCGGCCTTCTGTGATGATTTGGAAAGTTCGACGTTGAAATACTCCTTCACCAGGTCGCCGAGGCCGAAGCGTCTGGCGCCGAGCAGGCGCGCGCCGATCTGGGTGTCATAGACCACGGCGGGCAGCTTGCCGAACTCGCGCTTGAACATGGTCATGTCATAATCCGCGCCGTGCATCCAGACGGTGGCCCCGGCGAGGAAGTCGCCGAGCGGGGCGAGGTCGCCGATGGCCAGCGGATCGATCAGGATGGAGCGCCGCTTGTCGGCGAACTGCACCAGGCAGAGCGACTCGCGGTAGCGGTGGAGGCTGTCCGCCTCGGTGTCGATGGCGCAGACCGGCGATGCCGTTTTTTTCCGGCATTTCTCGAGGTGGAGGACGAGTTCCTCGGTGCTTTCGATCATCGGTTCACGCTTCATCGTGGCGAGGGCGGGAGGTTATCCGGCGGGTTGCAGGGCGGCCGCCTGGCCGGCGGTGAGTTCGACGCATTTCCATGGCAGGCCGTGGGTGTTGAGGTCGGCCATGAATGCGTCCGGATCATGTTGTTCCATGTTCCAGACGCCGGGTTTTCGCCACGCGCCCGTGAGCATTTGCTTCGCGCCAATCATTGCGGGCACGCCGGTGGTGTAGGAGATGGCCTGCGAGCCCACCTCGGCGAAGCAGGCCTCGTGGTCGCAGATGTTGTAGATGTAAACCGCCTTGAATCTGCCGTCCCTGACGCCGGTGATGATGTTGCCGATGCAGGTTTTGCCTCTGGTGGATTTGCCGAGGCCGCCGGGGTCCGGCAGCACCGCCTTGAGGAACTGGAGCGGGATGATTTCCACGCCGTTGTAGAGGACCGGGTCGATGCGGGTCATGCCGACGTTGCCGAGCACTTCGAGGTGTTTCAGGTAGTTCGGTGAGAACGACATCCAGAACTGCGCGCGCCTGATGGTGGGGATGTGCCTGACGATGGATTCGAGTTCCTCGTGATACATCCGGTAGATTTCATAGGTGCCCACGCCGTCCGGGCAGGTGAACGGCTGGTGCAGCGACATCGGCGGGGTTTCGACAAATCGGCCGTCCTCGAAGTGGCGGCATTCCGCGGTAACCTCGCGGATGTTGATTTCCGGGTTGAAATTGGTGGCGAAGGCCATGCCGTGGTCGCCGCCGTTCACATCAATGATATCAAGTGTGTGGATCTCGTCGAAATGGTGTTTGAGCGCCCATGCGGTGAAGACGTTGGTGACACCGGGATCGAATCCCGAGCCGAGCAGGGCGGAAAGCCCCGCCTGTTCGAAGCGTTCGCGGTAGGCCCATTGCCAGGAGTATTCGAACTTCGCGACGTCCTTCGGTTCGTAGTTCGCCGTGTCCAGGTAGTCGCAGCCCGCAGAGAGGCAGGCATCCATGAGCGCGAGGTCCTGATAGGGCAGGGCGACGTTGATCAGCAGCCGGGCGCCGGTCCTGCGGATCAACGCGGCGGTTTCCTCCGGGTTGTCGGCATCCACCCGGGCGGTGGCGATGGTCCGGCCGGTGCGTTCCCTGACGCTGGCGGCGATGGCCTCGCATTTGGAGACGGTGCGGGATGCCAGCGTGATTTCGCCGAACACGCCGGGGAGCATGGCGCATTTGTGGGCGACGACACTGCCGACTCCGCCGGCGCCGATGATGAGGACTTGGTTCATGAATGGGGTGCCCCGAAGCTCCGGGATCGCCGATCCGCTGGCAAGGCGGAACAGTCCCCGGCGGCCGGGTCCGCTGTTTTTTGTGACAACTTTTGCATCGCGCGGCATTGATTCCCCTGACAGGCTGCCGTCGTCCGCGGCCGCCGCGTTTCCGACCCATGAAAATCCACCCATCCACCGTCCGGATCCGCCGCAACGCGGGTTTCACCCTGCTTGAAATGGTCATCGTGCTGGGGATCATCGCCATGATCCTGGGCGGTGCGATTTTCGCCATGCGGGGGATTGGCGATGCGGCGAAGCTCCGGCAGGTGGAGTCCGACTTCAAGAGCTTCCAGAGCGCGCTGGCGATGTACAAGCTGAATGCCGGCACGTTTCCCACCACCCAGCAGGGGTTGAAGGCGCTGGTGGACAAGCCCTCGTCCACGCCCGTGCCGCGGCGCTGGGTGCAGGTGATGAGCAAGATCCCGCTGGATCCGTGGGACAGCCCGTATGGCTACCGGTTCCCGGGTAAGAAGCGCGCCAATGAGTTTGAGATCTTCAGCAAAGGCCCGGATGGCATGGAAAACACCGCCGATGACCTCAGCAGTCAGGATGACTAGTCTCCGGCGGGGTTTCACGCTGCTTGAGATCGTGATTGTTCTGGCCATTGCCTCCGTGGTGATGGGGGGCGCCGTGGGGTTGATGGTCTACTCCTCGGACGAGCGGGTGCTGCGCAACACCTCCGGGGAGGTCGAACTGCTGGCCAAGCGCGCCCGCACCACCGCCATCCTGCTGCAGACGCCCTACGCGCTGGAATTCCGCGAGGGTGTGGTCAGGCTGCTGCCGCTGGCCGCGGCCGGGCGCGACGAGAAGCGCACCGTGGGCGGGAGGCGAATCGGTGGCGAGCCGGTGACCGGGGAGGACGCGGGCGAGCGTTGGGAGTATGTTCTGGATGACGGTGTGGAGGTGTTTGTCCGGCGGTGGAACGCCTCTGGGTGGCTGGCCGCCCGCAAAAACGCCGTTCATGTCTGGCGTTTTGATCCCAATGGCCTGTGCGAGCCGGTTTCCCTGCGGCTGGTTTTGGACCAAAGCTGGCTGGAAGACACTTATCATCCGCTCACCGCCACGGTCCGGGAGAGTTTCATGGAAGTCCGATGAATGCCCCACGCCATGCCCGCGCGAATGGATTCCTGCTCCTTGAAATGGTGCTGGCGCTGGCGGTTTTCGGCATGACGGCCACCGGCTTCGTGGTGGCGCTGCACCGGATGTCGGCCACCGCCACCCAGGCGCAGGACGAGCTGCGCATCACCCGCATTCTGGACAGCGCGCTCGACGAGACCCTTTCGCTGCCGACGCTTGAGGAGGGGGTTACCACCACCGAAGTCGGCGAGACCGGCATCGAGTTGAGCACGACCATCGAGCCGATCGAGGATCTCGAAACGGAGGAAGGCCTGCTTTTGCAGGAGATGTTCCGCATCGGGATCCGCGCCAGATGGCATGCCAATGGCGAACCGCGCGAGCGGATGGTGGAGACCTGGCGCTACAACCGCATGTATCAACCGTGAAAACCCCCGCCGCCAGATCCCGCGCCGCCGCCTTCACGTTGCTTGAGCTCGTGATTGCGA
>JBIJBN010000035.1:0-11612 GCA_044345175.1 Luteolibacter sp. | reverse complement strand
GATCCAGGACCTGCTGATGAGCGAGGACAAGGAATATGTCGGCACGCTCACACTCGGTGCCGTCACCAGCACCCAGGACCGGCAGGGCGAGGTGCTTGAAACCAAGCCGGTCCCGGCTTTTTCCGACGCCGAGATCCATGCCGCCTTTGAATCCTTCACCGGTGATTTCGAGCAGTTGCCGCCGATGGTCTCCGCCATCAAGAAGGAAGGTGTGCCGCTCTACAAACTCGCCCGCAAGGGCCAGGAGGTCGAACGCCAGCCGCGGCCGGTCCGCGTCACCCGTTTCCGGGTCAACCGCATCGCGCTGCCCGAGGTTGATTTCACCGTCAACTGCTCCAAGGGTTTCTACGTCCGGACCTATGCGCACGACATCGGCGGCAAACTCGGCTGCGGCGCCCACCTCAGCAATCTGCGCCGCACCCGGTCCGGCAAATTCACCCTCGACCGCGCGGTCACCGTGGCCGACCTCAAATCCGCTCCGCGTGAGGACCTGCTCAAAGCGATGGTCTCACTCGCGGAGATCTCGCTGATGCGCGGCGCGTAGATGCCGCATGCCTGAAGTGTCCGCTGTGGTGAGCGGGCGTGGCGGGGTTCAGAGTGAGGAGAGGATTTGGTTGAAGGTTTTGCTGGGGCGCATCGCGGTGTCGGCCATGCTGTCGTCCGGAGCGTAGTAGCCGCCGATGTCTGCGGGTTTGCCTTGGACGGCGAGCAGTTCGGCGGTGATGGCTGGCTCGTGGTCGGCGAGGGCCTTGGCGACGGGTGTGAAGGCGGCCTTGAGTGCGGCGCTGTCGTTCTGGGCGGCGAGGGACTGGGCCCAGTAGAGCGCGAGATAGAAGTGTGAGCCGCGGTTGTCGGTGGTGCCGAGCCTGCGGCCGGGCGAGCGGTCGTTTTCGAGAAAAACGCCGGTGGCGGCGTCGAGGGTGTCCGCAAGCACGCGGGCATCGGGGAGGTTGAAGGTGGATGCGATGTGTTCAAACGACGGGGCGAGTGCGAAGAACTCGCCGAGCGAGTCCCAGCGGAGGTAGTTTTCCGCGGTGAATTGCTGGACATGCTTGGGTGCGGAGCCGCCGGCCCCGGTTTCAAACAATCCGCCGCCGTTCATGAGCGGGACGATCGAGAGCATCTTGGCAGAGGTGCCGAGCTCGAGAATCGGGAAGAGGTCCGTGAGGTAGTCGCGCAGGACGTTGCCGGTGACGGAAATCGTGTCGAGTCCTCCGGCGATGCGCTCGAGCGAGAATTGGCAGGCTTGGGCGGGCGGTAGAATGCGGAGGTCGAGGCCCGCGGTGTCGTGATCCTTGAGATACGCCTCGACCTTGGCAATGAGCTGGGAGTCATGGGCGCGTTCCGGATCGAGCCAGAACACCGCCGGGGCGTGCGAGGCGCGGGCGCGGTTGACGGCAAGTTTCACCCAGTCACGGACGGGTGCGTCCTTGGTCTGGCAGGCGCGCCAGATGTCGCCCTTGCGGACGTCGTGCGAGATGAGGGTGCGCCCCTTGGAATCCACCACGCGCACGGTGCCGTTCTCGGGGATTTCGAATGTCTTGTCATGCGAGCCGTATTCCTCGGCGGCCTGTGCCATGAGTCCGACATTGGGCACGGAGCCCATGGTTTTCGGGTCGAGTGCGCCGTGGGTTTTGCAGAAATCGATGACCGCCTGATAGACGCCGGCGTAGGACGAGTCCGGGATCACGGCGAGGGTGTCGGCGGTTTCGCCCGCGGCGTTCCACATTTTGCCGCCCTCGCGGATCATGGCGGGCATTGAGGCGTCCACGATCACGTCGCTCGGGACATGGAGGTTGGTGATGCCCTTGTCGGAGTTGACCATGGCGAGTGCCGGGCCATTGGCCAGCGTCGCGCGGATCTCCGCCTCGATGGCGGCTTTGCGGGCTTCCGGCAGTGTTTGGATTTTGGTGATGAGATCGCCGAGGCCGTTGTTGAAATCCACGCCGAGCGAATCGAGCAGCGCGGCGTGCTTCGCGATGAACTCCTTGAAGCAGGCCTTGACGGCATGGCCGAAGATGATGGGATCGGAAACCTTCATCATGGTCGCCTTGAGGTGGAGCGAGAGCAGAACGCCACCGGCCTTGGCGGCGGCGATTTGCGCGTCGAGGAAGTCCGCGAGCGCGCGTTGGCTCATGAAGGTGGCGTCGAGGATTTCGCCAGCCTGGAGCGGGGTTGCCTCCTTGAGCGTGCGCACGGTGCCGTTTTCCCCGGCCAGTTCGATGCGGACTTCGGTGGCTTCGGTGATGGTGATGGATTTCTCATTGGAGAAGAAATCGCCTTGGCCGTTCATGGATGCGACGCGTGTTTTCGAGCTGGGGCTCCATGCGCCCATCTTGTGCGGGTGTGCCTTGGCGTAATCCTTCACGGCCTTGGGTGCGCGGCGGTCCGAATTGCCCTCGCGCAGCACCGGATTCACCGCGGAGCCGAGCACTTTGGCGTAGCGGGCGCGGACGTCCTTCTCGGCATCGGTGAGCGGGTTTTCCGGGAAATCCGGGATCTTGTGTCCGCGAGCCTGGAGTTCGGCGATGGCAGCCTTGAGCTGCGGGATGGATGCGGAGATGTTCGGCAGCTTGATGATGTTGGCCTCGGGCTTGAGTGTGAGGGCGCCGAGTTCGGCGAGGTGGTCCGGAGCGCCGGTGATTTCCGGAAAGCGGGCGAGGATGCGGCCGGCCAGCGAGATGTCGCGTGTTTCCACAGTGATTCCGGCGTGGCGTGCGAAGGTCTTGACGATGGGGAGCAGCGAGCGGGTGGCCAGTGCCGGGGCTTCGTCGGTGATGGTGTAGATGATGGAGGGCTTGGCGGTCATGGTGTGGCGGCGGTCTTGGACGGCCGTCCGGATAGGTCATCGGGCGCGGCTTGTCGATGGCCGAAATGCCCGTGTGCCGTCTGTTTGCGGTGCCTTGAAATGAAAAAACCGTCCGTGGCGCGCGGCACGGACGGTGATGGAAGCCGGAGACGCGGCGGAGTCGTCAGTATTTCACGCCGCAGCCGTAGGGTTTGTTTTTGGCGTTGGCGGCCGCTTTGCCGGCAATCACCGCATCCAGGGCATTGACGAAGAGTTTCTCCGCGGTGGCGACATCGGCAGGGTCGGTGCTTGGTTTGGAATCCACCGCGCCGTCGTAGGCGAGCTTGCCGTCGCGGTCGATGATGAACATATGTGGTGTGACCTTGGCTTGGTAGGCCTTGCCAACCTTGCCATCGGCATCCATCAGGAAATGCGTCGCCTTGTTGCCTTGTTTGGCGGCTTTCTCGACCATTGCCGCGGGTTCGTGATGCCCCTGTTTGCCCTCCGCGGACGAGCAGATGGTGAGCCACACGACATTTGCGGCGGTGTATCTTTGCTGGAGTTCCGGGAAGTTGCCGGAGACGTAGTGTTTTTTGACGAACGGGCACGCGAAGTTCACCCATTCGAGCACGACCGTGCGGCCCTTGAAGTCGGCCAGTGAGACGGATTCGCCCGCGAGGTTCCTGGCGGTGAAGTCCGGCGCGGGCTGGCCGATCTCAGCGGCTTGGGCGGTGCAAAGCGGGAATGCGGCTGTGAGCAGGATGCGGTGGATGGTTTTCATGGTGATTGGATGGGATTCGAGCGTGAACTTGGAGGGGAAAGCATGCTTGTCCAACAGGTTTTTGCTCAAGGAGCGGGCCAAGTGATTTCCAGCGGCGGTCTTGCGCCGCAGGCGAGCACCAGGGTGAGCGTCCCCACCGGGCCGCGGGCGTAGTCGCTCTTGGGGACAAGCGCCACCCATGAGGAGCCGGATTCCGAGAACCGCAGCGGCGCGCGCGGGTCCAGCACATCCGGTGTGGCCGGAAACACGTCGCACCCGCCCGGATTCCAAGGGGTTTCCCGGGACGGTGTGATTTCCAACCTGAGTGTTCCATCCATTTCCGTGACGGAGAAGCGCGTGCCCGGAGGTGCGGGTTGCGGCACGCGTTGATAGGCCGTGCGGACCGCCCCGGCATCGGGGCCGGGAGCGGGCGTGCCGGATGACACGATGAGTTGGATTTCCGACCGGCCGGGAATGCAGCCGCTGTCATTGCAAGCCAGCCACGAGATCACCGCGCCCAGTCTGGCTTCGCCGGTGAAATCCGCAGGTGCCTTGAGCGTCACCGGAAACCACACCGTGCCCTCATAGCCGAATCCCGCGAGCCCGCCGCTCTCGAAGCGCATGGGCACCGGGTGCAGCAGCCCGCGCGTTGTCCATCCCTGCGGGAGTTTCCACTCGACCGTGGTTTGCATGCCAGCCTCGCCGGGATTGATCCAATAGCTGTGCCAGCCCGGATCCAGGGTCATGCGGATTGCGGTTTGCAATTCCGCGGCGGGTGCGGCTGTGGATGAAGAGGCGATCCATGCGATGGACGCCCTGCCCGGTTCTGCGGCGGCTGCAAGCGTGCCGGCCAGCATGGCACCCAGCGCGGAAACACGTTGTGGAATCATCTCCCGACCCTAGCCCATGCCGCGCGCTGATCAAGCGCGGCGGAATCAGAATCGCATGTTCAAGCTCATCGATACCAACCATTGGGACCAATCGCTGTCGCCGTGGTTCGTGCGGTAGCGGACGCTGCTGTCAAAAGCCACCCGTTCGGAAAAGAGATTCCTGCCACAGCCGAGAAACAGGCTGAGATTCGTCTCATGGTCGCGCTCGATCAACCGGTCGCCCACGCTTTCGTAATCCGACTGGTTGAACTCCACGCCTCCGCGGACCGCGGTTTTGCGAAGCTGGCGTTCGAGTTCGGTGGAGAGGTTCAGATTGTTGACCATGTAGCCGGATGTGCCGGGCGATGGCACGCTTGCGGTGGATAACGAGCTGTTCCAGTTCCAGTGTCCGTTGATGAGATATCGCGCCCGCAGGTCCGCCCGCACGCCGGTGCCGCCGCCATCTCCAGAGTCGTTGGTGATTTCCGGGCCGAGCGAGGCTGACAGCCAGATCCGCTCGCCGGCCATGTATCTGGCCTCGGCCAGAAGAGCCCATGCATCACGGTTGCCGCTGATGTCGGATTCGGTCCGCGTGTATCGCAGGCCCGGGCCGAGGCTCAGTCGTTCGCTTTTGTCCCACAAGCCGCCGATGGTGGCGGTGGTCACGCTTGTCCCTTCGTTCGGACCGTCGAATCCGGAGATTGCGCAAGTGAGGCCGCCATGGAGCATCGTGCGCGGGGCGACTTGACGCGTCGCGTGTGCGCCGCCGGTGAAGACCCAGCCGCTGACGAAGCTGCCGGCGAGCCGGTCATTGCCGGAAAAATCATGGTAGCGGGTGAAAACCGAGAAGCTCGTGCGCGCGCCGGAAAACGACAGGTTCATGTCCGCCGAGTGATCGAGACCGTTCAAATCCCCGTTGTCCATGTAGAGATGATAGATCGGCCGGTAGTTGGCGGCGAACGACCACAAGGCCCCGCCCTCCGGATCTGAGAGATAAGCCAGCCACGGAATGATATCGACCGTGACTTCGCTGTCCTCCGAGCTTTCCTCGAGATTGAAGTTCGAGTCGCAGATGGTTTCCATGCCGAGCCCCCAGGCGAAATCCCCCTTGATGCCGCCCTCGACCCCGGCATCCGCGGCCATGCCGGGAATGCGGCTGATGCCGGGAATGAACGCGCTGATGCCGAGCGGATCGGCATCCGCCACTTCCAATGAAAAATCGCGTGCGGTCGCAGGGCCGCAGACCATGACGAGGATCGCCAGACTGAGGACCCGCGCGCTCAGGGGGGGGCTGACGCGGCGCAACATGGGTGTCACCACTCGGGGGGATGTTTCTCCCTAAACCCGCGGAGTCACGGTGTCAAATCCACGGGGGTGCATCAGCAGGCCGGGCCGTCCTCCTGTGGAGCCGGGCCAAGGATGCGGGCGGTATCGAAATCATAGGGGGTGAGTTCCAGAAGCAGGAGATCCCCCGCGGCGAAAGCGGCGTTTTCGCCGGCGAGGCGTTTCGAGAGATGTGCGGAAATCCTTTTCCCATTCGGCAGGGAGACCCGGTAGAGAACCGGCCCGGATTGCTCGATGACCTGGCCGAGGGTGTGGATGGATGCGTCGGGCATGGGCGTTGGGGGGATTGCACCGGAGACGGCGGCTGCCGGCAAGCGGGACTTGGGCGGTCATTCCGCCAATCCGGCCCGCGGGCAAGGACATTGCTTGACGGTTTGCCGGTGAGGACATTCATTTCTCCTGTCTCTGCCGCAGTTCCGACGAAAATCCACATTCCAAACATCCCCGCATCCAACGTCATGAAACTCCGAATTTCCACCGGACCCATTGCCATCATCTGCGTGCTGTTGGCCGCCTGCCAGCCATACCCGGAAAACACGCCGCGCAAGTCAGTCACTCCGCCCACCCAGCCCCAAGCCACCAAGGAACAACCCAAGGTCAAGGAGCAGGCCGCACCCCGGAAGAAGCCCGCGGAGGAAACCCGCAAGACCACGCAAACCCCCACGGATTCCACCCGGGACACGACGCCCGGGACATCCTCGAGCCCGCAGACGACCACCCCGCCCGCCGAGCCGAAGCGTGTGGACTACGCCTTCGCCAACAAAGTGCCCGGCAAGGAAGGTTTTGTTTTCAGCCCTTACAACAACAAGGTGGTGGATGTCCGCGACATCCCGAGCGGCACGCTGGTGCAGGATCCGACCTATCCGGCCTCCGAGAAAAAATATTTCCGGGTGCCCTGAGGTTTGACGCGGTTCCGGACGCCTGTTTCCGGCCACACGACCGGGTCCGGCATTCTGGACCCGGTTTTTTCATACCGAATGAAAGAGGACTTCGCGAACATCACCATCCTGGGCGGCGGCTTGCTCGGCGGGTCGCTCGCGATGGCGCTTTCCGGAGGGCCGCAGACCATCCGCCTGTGGGCGCGGCGCCCGCAAACAGTGATGGCTGCCATGAATGCCGGCGTTCCGGGCGCCACTTCCGATCTGGCCGCTGCCGTGCGTGATGCCGATCTGCTGGTGCTGGCCGTTCCCGTGGGATCGATGGCCGGGCTGGTCGCGGACGCGCTCGATGCCGGGCTGGCCGGGGGATGTCTGGTCACCGATGTGGGCAGCGTGAAATGCCTGCCGCACCGTGAAATCCCGCCGTTGCTGGCGGCGCGTGGCGTCGATTTCATCGGCAGCCACCCAATGGCCGGTTCCGAGCGCAACGGACTGGCGGCGGCCTCGGCGGAGCTTTTCCGCAATGCGGCCTGCCTTCTCACCAATGATGAAAATGTCCCCGCGCACCGGGCCATGGCGCTGGAGCGGTTCTGGCAGGGTGTCGGCTGCCGCACCGTATGGATGGGCGCCGCAGCGCACGACGCGCTGGTCGCGCGCATCAGCCACCTCCCGCATGTCGTCGCCGCCGGAGCCGCGCGAGTGTGCCTGAAAAACCCGGACGACAGCCGCTTCGGCGGCGGCGGCCTGCGGGACACCACACGCGTCGCCGCCGGCGATCCCGACATGTGGGCGGAAATCCTCATCGAGAACCGCGCCGCGCTTGCCGGACCGCTGCGCGAAACCATCGCGGATCTGTCGGCGGTCCTCACCAGGCTCGAGGCCGGTGACCAACAGGCGGTCCGGCAATGGCTGGCCGCCGCCAAGGAGCTGCGGAACCCGCCCGGCCAGAATTGTTAGAAAACCAGATTCCCCACATGCCGGAATTCCGCGTCACCGCCATCTGCAAACTCGATGCCGCATTCAACGTGCCCGGTGACAAGAGCATGTCCCACCGCGCCGCCATCCTCGGCGGCTTGTCCGACGGCACCTGCACCATCGCCAACTTCCTCCCGAGCGAGGACTGCATGAACACCCTCAACGCCATGCGCGCGCTCGGCGCCAGGGTCGAGGTGCTCGACGAGCTTGCAGGTCACGGCCCGGTCCGGCTCCGCATCCGCGGCTGCTCGCTCAAGCCCTCCGCGCCGCCGGCACCCATCGATTGCGGCAACTCGGGCACCGGCATGCGGTTGCTCGCCGGTGTGCTCGCCGGACAACCGTTCACATCGGAGCTTTTCGGCGATGCCTCGTTGTCCTCCCGGCCGATGGGGCGCGTCACCACACCGCTGGGCGAGATGGGCGCGGTGATCGAATGCCTGGGTGCAAAGCCCGGCTGCGCGCCCTTGCGGATCCATCCCGCCAGGCTGGCGCCCATCACCTATCCGATGCCGGTGGCCAGCGCCCAGGTGAAAAGCGCGGTGCTGCTGGCCGGACTGTTCGCCGCGGGGGAGACCACGGTGATCGAGCCCGCCGAAACCCGCGATCACACCGAGCGGATGATGGAAAGCTTCGGTGTGGCCACGCGCCGTGAGGGGCAGGCCATCAGCATCTCCGGCGGCCAGGTTCCCAAGGCCTGTGACTTCACCGTGCCCGGCGACATCTCCAGCGCGGCTTTCTGGCTGGCGGCCGCCGCGGCCATGCCGGGATCCCGCCTGCGGTTGACGAATGTGGGGCTCAATCCGACGCGCACCGCCATCCTGCGGGTGCTCTCGCGCATGGGCGCGCACATCGTTGAAACGCCGCGCGAATCACGCGGCGAACCGGCGGGAGACATCGAGGTTCGCGGCGCGGAACTCGCCGGCACCACCATCCATGAATCCGAGGTGCCCAACCTGATTGATGAAATTCCCGTTATTGCCGTGGCGGCGGCACTGGCGCGGGGCCGCACCGTGATCCGCAACGCACGCGAACTCAGGGTCAAGGAAACCGACCGCATCACCACCGTTGTCCACAACCTCCGCGCCATGGGCGCTGTGGTGGAGGAGTTCGAGGACGGCATGGAGATCGAGGGCGGGCATCCGCTCCACGGCGCCGTGCTGGAGAGCTACGGCGATCATCGTATTGCGATGGCCTTCGCCATAGCCGGGCTTTTCGCAAAGGGTGAGACCGTGATCCGGGACACCGGCTGCGTGAACACCTCCTACCCCGGTTTCGCCCATCATCTCGCCGCCATCCAGCGGCAGAGTTCCCTGCTATCCGACTACGTGCTGCCGCTTGTTCCAGCGCATTCCTGCCCGGCCGGAGCGCACTTCGCCATCGCGATTGACGGGCCGGCCGCATCCGGCAAGAGCACGCTCGCCCGTCTCATCGCCCGCAGGCTGGGACTGCTCATGGTGAACTCCGGAGCGATGTATCGCGCCATCACCTGGAAAGTCCTGCAGGAGGGCATCGATCCGCGCGACACCGCCGCCGTGCTCAACATGCTCGGACGCGCGGACATCCGCTGCGGCAGCGACGGCATGATGTCGACCATCACCATCGACGGTGTGGATCCCGGCGGGCTGCTCCGCTCTGAGGCCGTGAATGCGAATGTCTCGGTGGTTTCCGCGATACCCGGGGTGCGCGAGCAGTTGATCCGGATGCAGCGCGCCTATCTGGAACATGCGAGCATCGTGATGGAGGGCCGCGACATCGGCTCGGTGGTGTTTCCGGAAACCCCCTACAAGCTTTATGTCGATGCCGCGGAGGAGATCCGCGCCGCACGCCGCGGTGACGAGGGGCAGGTGGATTCGATTGCCAAGCGCGATGCCGCCGACAGCATGCGAGAGACCGCCCCGCTGATGGTGGCCGATGGGGCCGCCGTGCTCGACACATCCGATCTCGACATCGAATCCGCGGTGTCTTCCGCCTTGGAAATCCTCAGGCGGCAGGGGCTTTCCTGCGTGTGTTGAGGTGCCCGCGCGGCGTCTTCATGAATCCGTTCCCACCGTCACATGGCCGATTCCCCAGTGCCGGTATCCGTTTCCCGCCTGCGCTTCATCGACATGGCGCGTGCGATTGCGGTCCTGCTGATGCTGGAAGGGCATTTCGTGGATGTGACATTGGCGGATGAATGGCGGGTGGCCGGCCATGTCGTTCATGATCTCTGGTCGCACCTGCGGGGTTTGGCGGCGCCGATGTTTTTCATGGTGACGGGTTTGATTTTCGCCTACCTGCTGGCGGGTTCATCCGGCGGGAGCTTCTGGAGGATGCGGCGGGTGCGGCGTGGAATCGTGCGGGCCATGGAATTGTTGTTCTGGGGGTATCTGCTGCAGGTGGACCTGCGGCGGCTTCCCGATCTGCTGCATGGACGTGCGGACCGGTGGCTGGGGAATTTTCATGTCCTGCAATGCATCGCGGTGGGGCTGCTGGTCATGCTCGCGATGTTCGGGATCTTCCGGCGTGCCGGCGCGCGCGTGCTGGCGGGTTGTCATCTCGTCGCGGGCTTTGTGGTTTTCCTGGCCGCGGTGTGGCTGGCAAACACCGGTGGCCCCCTGCCGGATGGCATGCCGGAGTGGCTGCAAAACCCGATCAAGGGGCCGGTCGTTTCATTTCCGCTCGCCCCATGGATCGGCTTCTCACTCTATGGCGCGGCGATCGGCGTGCTGCTGCGGCAGCATGTGGCGGCGCGGGATGGCGCTGTGAGCGCCCTGCCGTTCCTGATCACCGGCCTGGCGCTCAAGACCGGCGGTTGGGCGATGGACCGCGGGTTGGGCGGACTGTTGCTGGATGCCACGGGCCACGCTGCGCAGCCACGGGTGCTGTATGACGCCTTCCACGGCCGCATTGGCGAGATCCTGCTGGTGCTTGGCGCGCTGGTATGGATCGAGCGACGCCTTCGGCCGGGCGTGCAATGGTTCCAAACCATCGGCCGCAACACGTTTCCGATTTATGTCGGCCATGTGATTGTCCTCTATGGCGGGATCTCCGGCATCGGCCTTGATGATTGGCTGGGCGGATCCCTCAACCCTTGGCAGGCGGCGACGGGCGCGGTGCTGTTCTGCGGGTTTTTCGCGGTTTGCGCGCAGTGGGTGGAGCCTGTGATGCTGCGTCTCAGGTCGTGGCGCGCGTGAGATGCCGCTTGCGCGGTGCGTTTCCCGAGGCGATGTTGAAATGCTGGGAAAGGAGAAAACCATGGCTCGGAACCAGGTGGATGCGCGGTTGTTGGCATTTTTGCGGGATCCGGCGTCTTATCCCCATCATCCGGCGGAGGTGTGTGAAAAGCAAACCCACGCATCCCATGTGTTTCTGGTGCCGCCGTGGGTTTACAAGATCAAGAAGCCGGTGGACTTCGGGTTTTTGGATTTCACCACATTGGAAAAACGCAGGCATTTCTGCATGCGCGAGGTGGAGCTCAATTCGCGGCTCGCGCCCGGCGTCTATCAGGGGGTGGTGCCCGTCACCCGGGAAAACGAGGGGTTCGCCCTCGGCGGATCCGGGCCGGCGGTGGAATACGCGGTGAAAATGGTTTTTCTTGAGCCCGACGGATTCCTCGACGCGCGGCTGCGCTCCGGCACGGCCGGTGAGCCCGAACTCGAGTGTGTGGCGCGCACGCTCGCTGGGTTCTATCGGAATCAACCGTCGCCGCCGGAGGTGGCGGTGTGGGGGAATGTCGCAAAGCTGCGCATCAGCACCGATGAGAACTTCGCGCAAACGCGCCGCTTCATCGGCAGGACGATCCCGCGTACCGCGTTCGATGCGATTCGTCTTTTCACCGCGCTGTGTTACGAGAGGCGGCGCGGGCTGTTCGAAAGGCGCGTCGCCGGTGGCTGGATCCGCGACTGCCATGGCGACCTGCATCTCGACCACATCCACCTCTCCGGCGGCGCGCCGGTGATCCATGACTGCATCGAGTTCAACGACCGCCTGCGCCATCTGGATGTGGCGAGCGACGCGGC
>JBIJBN010000252.1:0-3221 GCA_044345175.1 Luteolibacter sp. | reverse complement strand
GGCATTTCTCGCGATGGATCTGGACCATCACGGCCTGCCGCGTCTCGCACGCTTTTTCACCAGCCGCCTGTCGCGGCTGATGAACGATCTGGAAATGGAACGGCTGCTGGATTTCTATCAATGTTACCGGGCCTATGTGCGCGGCAAGGTCGAGAGCCTGCGCGCCGCGGGCGGGGTTGGCGCGGGGCGTGACGACGCTGTGGCAAACGCGCGGCGCTATTTCCGGCTGGCGCTGCAATATGCCGTGAGCGGGTGCCGGCCGCTGGCAGTGGTCGTGATGGGCCGGGTGGCCACCGGCAAATCCACCCTCGCGGCGGCACTGGCAGCCGCGCTCGGCTGGAGGCTTGTTTCATCCGATGCGCTGCGCAAGTCGCTCGCGGGAATGGCTTCGCACGGGCGCGCGGAGCCGGCGGTGCGTGCGATGCTCTATGCGCCTGAGATGACCGACCGCACATACTCCGCCATGATGCGGCGGGTTGGTGAAACGCTGCGGCAGGGCCATGGCATGATTCTCGACGCCACATTCTCCAAAAGGCGGCACCGGGACCGGCTCCGGGCGGAGATTGGCGATGAAAACCTGCTGTGGGTGGTGACCTCGGCGGATGACGCCGCCACCCGCAGGCGGCTGCGGATGAGGGAAACACAGGGTGCGGTGGTCTCCGATGCCCGGCTCGAGGACCAGCCGCTGCTGGATGCGGGCTTCCAAGCGCCCTCCGAACTGCCGCAGGGCGCGGTGATCCGGATTTCCACGGCGGGCAAGCCGGAACACACACTGCGCGCGCTGCTCGCCGCGATGGTGGAGACGGTGGTCCCGCTTGCCATGGAGCCAAAAGCGGCTATCGGTAGGGCCGCGCGATGAACCTGCTTGCCGAAAATCTCGTCTCACCCGTGGTGCTTTGTTTCGCGCTGGGAATCACCGCCCGCTGGATCAAGAGCGATCTGGAGATACCGGAGCCGATCTATCAGGGGCTCTCGATCTACCTGCTGCTGGCCATCGGCCTGAAGGGTGGTGCCGCGCTCGCCGCGACGCCCGCCATCGAAATGCTGGTGCCGGCCATGCTGACGCTCTCGATGGGCGTCATCACGCCGGTCATCGCCTACCTGATGATGCGCCGCATCGGAAAACTCGCCATCCAGGACGCATCGGCCGTCGCCGCGCATTACGGGTCCGTCTCGGTGGTCACCTACCTCGCGGCGGTCGAGGCGGTGAAACGCGCGGGCACACCCGGCGAGGGATACCTTCCCGCACTGGTCGCCGTGCTGGAAGTGCCGGGCATCATCGTGGCGCTGCTCTTCGCCACCGGCGCGGCGGGGGCCAGCGGCGGATGGAGGAAGGCGCTTCACGAGGTAGTCACGGGCAAGAGCATCGTGCTGCTCGCCGGCGGACTGCTGATCGGCGCGCTGTGCGGGCAGTCGGGACTGGCGGATGTCCAGCCGTTCTTCGCCACTGCTTTCAAGGGCGCGCTGTGCATTTTCATGATCGAGCTCGGGCTCGCGGCGGGCAAACGGCTGCGCGATGCGGGCCGCGCCGGTGTGCGACTGCTGCTGCTCGGCTGCCTGATTCCGGTGATCAATGGCACGCTCGGCGTGCTTGGTGCGTCCATGGCGGGCATGTCCGCGGGCGGCAGCGCCGTGTTCGGTGCGATGACCGGCAGCGCGTCCTACATCGCCGCGCCCGCGGCGGTCCGCATCGCGCTGCCGCGCGCCAATCCCGCCTACTACCTCACACTGGCGCTCGGCATCACCTTTCCGTTCAACCTCGCCATTGGCATCCCATTCTATCAGAAACTCGCCAGCCTCATCCAATCATGGCCGTGAAGATCCACCTCCGCAAAGTCACCATCGTCGCCGAGCGTGTGCTGCGCGACGACCTGCTCGACCTGCTCAAGCGCCATGGCGCCACCGGCTGGACGCTCGCCGCCGTGGAGGGCGAGGGGTCCCGCGGCATCCGCGCCTCCGAGTGGGAGGGCCGCAGCGTGCAGATCGACACGCTGGTTTCCCCGCAGTCCGCCGATGCGATCATGGATGAGATCGCCGCACGGTATTTCAGCGACTGGTCGGTGATCGTGTACGCGGCGGATGTCGAGGTGCTGCGCGGCGAGAAATACCTCGGCTGAGGATCCGGCTGAATTGTCAGAGCGCCAGCAGGCGTGCCTTGAGCTGGTCCTTGGTGACGCCCGCGCCGACGATCTGGTCCTTGACCTCGCCGTTTTTGAAGAACAGCAGCAGCGGGATCGAGCGGACGTTGTATTTCACGGCGAGTTCGCGGGCCTCGTCCACGTTCACCTTGCCGACTTTCGCCTGACCGGCGATTTCGGATGAGAGCTGGTCGATGATCGGGCCGATCATTTTGCAGGGGCCGCACCACTCGGCCCAGAAGTCCACGAGCACGGGGACGCTGGAGTCGATCACTTCGGATTGGAAATTCGCTTCGGTAAGGTTCAGAGCCATGGGTGGACCTTGAATCGGGATGGCTGACACGTCAAGAGCCGCCCTGCGTGATGCGCGGAGCGGCTCTTTAGGGAAGGGAAATGAATCCGCAGGTGTCGTTTCAGAGGCCGGTGGGAAGGCCTCCGGCGGTGATTGCGAGGTAAACGACGATTGCGGCGAGAACGGTGTTGATGATGGGCAGGACCATGGTGGGAAGCGGTGCGGGTTATTGGATGAGTTGCGACCAGTCGCCGGATTGATCGTTGTCCTCTGCGCCGATCCAGACGTTGGCAAGCATCAGTTGGAACACCAGCACGAGCAGGGCGGCGGCGAACCCCACTCCGGCGAGAATGTTGATCAGGCCCTCGCCGGTGCTTTCCTCTTCTTCTTCCTCCTCCTCGAGTTTCGGCGCAAGCTGGGCGGTGGATGTGGCTCCGAGAGGCGCGGTCGGCGCCTTCAGTTGCACGGTGGCCTTGGGCAGGGCGGGGGTGGCGCCCGGCAGTGTTGGCGTGGCTCCGGCCGGTTTGAGGGGCACGGTCGGGGATGCCGGGGTGAGCGGAGTGCTCGACGTTGCCAGGCGGATCGTCGGAGCGGGGGCACCGGGCGCGCCGGCGGGCTTGAGCGCCACGGTCGGCACCGGAGCAGGCGGACGGGGGGCCCCACCCGGGACGGGAGGCCGCACCGGCGGGGCGAGCGGCACGGTGGAGGAGGGGACGGCAGGCGCGTCGGCGGCTTTCAAGGTGACGCGGACGGTTTCCTTTTTCAATGGCACGCTCGACGTTTGCTTGGAT
>JBIJBN010000181.1:0-4561 GCA_044345175.1 Luteolibacter sp. | reverse complement strand
GAGTTGTTGGAAGCATCCCCGGTGCCGGTTGCTGCGGTGTGTCCACACGCCACCGGCACAGCGGTGCAGGCGGCGGCGGATCCGGCCGCACTGGCCCGGGCATTTCCCGCGGGCGGGCTTTCGCTTCATCTGCTCAAGCCGTTTCTCGGCCACACGATTGGCGCGAGCGGCATGTTGGAGAGTGTGGTGTTGGCAGCCTTCCTGCGGACCGGCATGCTGCCTCCCAACCTGCCGGGCCTGCACGCGCCGCCGGGCTTCGCGTTGCCCGCCGCGGAGTGTCCTGCCGATGGCGCGGTGGCCAAGCTTTCCCACGGCATGGGCGGCCACAACGCCCTGCTCATCCTTGCGCCACCATGAATGATGTGCGGCGCTTGGTGGTTTCGATCGACGATCAGGAGCTTTGCCTGGGCGGCAGCGGCGGTTTGTTGCGCCGCTATCCGATCTCCACCGCCATCAAGGGAACGGGGTTCACCCGGGAAAGCCGCCGCACACCCACCGGCAGGTTCCGCATTTGCGAAAAAATCGGCGCGGATCACCCTGCGGGAACGATTTTCAAGGCGCGGGTGCCGGTTGGCTGCTGGCAGCAGGGCGAAGCTCCGGATGAGGATCTCGTATTGACACGCATTCTGCGTCTTGACGGGCTGGACCCGGAGAACGCGAACACCCTGGAGCGCTACATCTACATCCATGGCACCAACCGCGAGGATCTGGTGGGACAGCCCGCCGGTCATGGTTGTGTGCGGCTTCGCAATGAGGACATGATTGATCTGTTCGATCGTGTGCGGGTGAATGACTTGGTGGAGATCCTGCCCGCGACACGCCGCCGCGGGTTGCTCCTCTTCGTCGCATTTGATTCGGCCTTGGTGATGCCAGACGGCATCCGCACGATGGCCCGCATGCGTGGCGGCGATGTGGGCCGCGAGGTGGCCCTGACCCTGACGCGGCGTGATGCGGGCAGGATGGATGCCCGCGAGGCATTCCTGCGGAGCATGGATCTGATCCGTCCGGACCGCGGATGGTGTGAAGCAGCGTCGGAGTGCTGTGTGGCCGGGATTCATCCCGCGGTGGCGGAGTTGGTCCGTGGGGCGTGCGGGCGCGGCTGGCTGCCGGTGATCATCGCCTCCAGTCCCGCGCCGCTGGTGCGTGCGGTCGCCGGGGCATTGGGGATTGGCCACTACGAGGCACCTGAACTGTATTTCCATCCGGATGGCAGCTTGGGCCGTTGCGACCGTGGCTATCCGGTGACTGGGGGCTTTGACGCGGCTGCCGTGATGGATGACTGGATCCGTGCTTTCCATCCGCAGCGTGTCGGCATGATATCCGGGCGGACATCAGGATGTGGATTGGTTCCGGGATTGGATTTCGAAGTGGATCCATCGCAGATGTGTGCACCATTTGTTGCAACATCCATCATGCATTCCATTGCATTCGATGACCTCATGAACACCTGCAAATGAGTGAAAACATTCGTGGTTCACTTCAAGATTGTGCTTGCGCGGGGGGATGGGGGGCCGTAGCTAACCCCTCGTCATGAGCACTAAAAAGAAAAAAACCGCGCCAACGGGTGTCCGCTACAGCGCAAAGCAAAAGAAGGAAGTCATCGACTTCGTCAAAGCATATAACTCCACCAAAGGCAGGGGGGGGCAAAGCGCCGCCACAAGGAAGTTCAACATCACCCCGCTGACGATCTCCGGGTGGCTGAAGGCCGCGGGAGTGAAATCCCCGCAGCGTGCGGCGCGCAGGATCGCCAAGCCTGCCACCAGCCTGAGGGGCCGCACCGGATCCAGCAAGAAGGGCGTGCGCTACTCGCCGGAGAGGAAGCAGGAAGTGGTGGACTTCGTGAACGCCCACAACGCCAAAAACGGCCGTGGTGGCCAGAATCAGGCGGCGAAGAAGTTCAAACTTTCCGTGCTCACCGTCTCCTCATGGCTCAAGGCGGCGGGTGTCAGGAAACCCGCGGCACGCGCCATCGTTAAAAAGTCCGCTGGCAAGGCAGCTGCGAAGGTGTCGAAGTCACGCAAGGGCATGAGCGAGCTCGAGGCCCTCAAGGCCGCGATCCGCGCTCTGGTCAAGTGATCCCTGTCATTCCACAACAAACAATCATCTGACAAAAGGCCGCTCCTGCAAGGGGGCGGCCTTTTTCATGGGTGCTGCTCCTGCCATGCGACTTCCGTGCGCATGTCCATCCAGCGCATCGCCTCGCCTTCGAAGACGAAGCGGCCGTGAAAACCGGTCCCGCGCAGCAGCAATGGCAGCCAGTGGCGGTCGTCCTCCCACATCCGTTGCCAAGGGATCGCATCGATGCCGGTCCAGAGCGGAACCGCCTCCTCGGTCTCACCCGGTTCCCCCTCGTGATCATCCGCGCGGAAGACATGGCAGAGGATGTCCGGACAATCCGACATCGAGAACCAGAGTTCGCCGAGTTTGCGCGGGCGCACGGGTGTGATGAGCAACTCCTCGCGGGTTTCACGGACCGCCGCCTCGAGCGGCGTTTCACCGGGATCGATCTTGCCGCCCGGGCCGTTCACTTTGCCCGCGCCGAGGCCGCGTTTCTTTTCGATCAGCAGGATCCGGCCGTCCTTGACCACAAACATCAGGGTGGCGTGGATTTCCCATTGCCAGTGGCTCCAGTCGATGGGTGAGTCATCGCGCATCGGTCGCTTGTGCATCAGCTCTCGTAGGCCTCCACGCTGTCGCAGGTGCAAACCAGGTTGCGGTCGCCGTGCACGTTGTCGATGCGGCCGACGGATGGCCAGAACTTGTGCTGGCGCAGGCAGGGCAGCGGGTAGGCGGCCATTTCACGCGGGTAGGCGTGCGGCCAATCGTCCGCGCACAGCACTTCCGCCGGATGCGGGGCGTTTTTGAGCGGGTTGTCGCGGGCATCGAGTTCGCCTGCGGCAACGGCGCGGATTTCACCGTGGATCGAGATCATGGCGTCGCAGAAACGGTCCAGTTCGTTTTTGGATTCGGACTCGGTGGGCTCGATCATGAGTGTGCCGGCCACCGGCCAGCTCATCGTGGGCGCGTGGAAGCCGTAATCCATCAGCCGCTTGGCGACATCCTCCACGGTGATGCCGCTCTGCTCGGTGAGGGGGCGGACGTCGATGATGCATTCGTGGGCGACCAGGCCGGCGTTGCCGGTGTAGAGGATCGGATAGAACGGCGCGAGCCGCCTTGCCATGTAGTTGGCGTTGAGGATGGCGATCCCGGTGGCTTGTTTGAGTCCGTGCGGGCCCATCATGGCGATATACATCCACGGGATGGTGTTGATTGACGCGCTGCCCCATGGGGCGGAGCACACCGCGCCGGCCGCGGATCCGAGTTCGCGGTGGCCGGGCAGGAAGGGGACGAGTTGTGCGGCCACGCCGATCGGGCCGACGCCCGGGCCGCCGCCGCCGTGGGGGATGCAGAAGGTCTTGTGGAGGTTGAGGTGGCAGACATCCGCGCCGATCAGCGCCGGGCTGGTGAGGCCGACCTGTGCGTTCATGTTGGCGCCATCCATGTAGACTTGTCCGCCGCGTTCGTGGATGATCGCGCAGATGTCCCGGATTGTCTCCTCGAAGACTCCGTGGGTGGACGGGTAGGTCACCATCAGCGCGGCGAGATCCGCGGCGTGTTCGTCGGCGCGTGCCTTGAGGTCGTCCATGTCGATGTTTCCGGATTCGTCGCATTTCACGCCGACCACCTTCATGCCGGCCATTACGGCGGAGGCCGGGTTGGTGCCGTGTGCGGAGACCGGAATCAGGCAGACATGGCGGCCGTGGTCGCCACGGGAGAGGTGGTAGCGGCGGATGGCGAGCAGTCCGGCGTATTCGCCTTGAGATCCGGCATTGGGTTGCAGCGAGACGGCGGCGAATCCGGTGCACTCCGCCAGCCAGTCTTCGAGCATTCCGAGCATTTCGCGGTAGCCCATGCTTTGGTCGGCCGGAATGAACGGATGGAGGGATGAAACCTCCGGCCAGCTCAGGGGCAGCATTTCGGAGGTTGCGTTGAGTTTCATCGTGCACGAGCCTAGCGCGATCATTGATTCGTTGAGCGCGAGGTCCTTGGACTCGAGGCGCTTGATGTAGCGCAGCATTGCGGTTTCCGAGTGATGGCTGTTGAAGACCCTCTGTCCGAGGAAGGCGGACTGGCGCGCAAGACTTGCCGGCCATGAGGGCGGGTGGTCCGCGGCGGCGGGTTGTGCGTTGAAAATCCGCAGGATGGATGAGATATCCGCGGGGTCGGAGGTTTCATCGGTGGTGATGCCGACGTGGTCCGCATCGATGAGGCGCAGGTTGATGCCTGCCTCCACGGCGGCCGCGCAGCAGGCCCCGGCCTTGCCGGGGGTGTGGACGGTGATGGTATCGAAAAACGGTCCGTCCTCGATTGCATGGCCTGCCTTTGCGAGAGCGGCGGCGAGGCCTGCGGCCATGGCGTGAGTCCTGAGCGCGATCTGCTTCAGTCCTTCCGGGCCGTGATAGACGGCATACATCGATGCCATGACAGCCAGCAGGACCTGGGCGGTGCAGATGTTGGAGGTGGCCTTGTCGCGGCGGATGTGTTGCTCGCGGGTCTGGAG
>JBIJBN010000180.1:0-4575 GCA_044345175.1 Luteolibacter sp. | reverse complement strand
TTCTCCATGCCCTGATCACCCGCTTGATAATACCTGCGGCCCTCGGGGAGATAAGCCTGGGGCACGTAGGCGCCCTGGTAATCGTGCGAATAAAGATATCTCATGGCTTCATCGCCCGTGCCGGATGCGGCGGCGGACTTTTTGCGCGTCGGCGTGCGCAGATGCGGCGGCACGGCCAGCGTGCGGCCGCTTCCGACGTCCTCGATCGCCCGGCCAAGCGCGGCATAGGCGGTGTTGGATTTCGGCGCGGTGGCCAGATAGACCGTGGCGTGGGCCAGGGGAATGCGGCCCTCGGGCATGCCGATGAATTCAAGCGCGTGATGGGCATCGAGCGCGACACGCAGCGCTCCGGAATCCGCAAGACCGATGTCCTCCGAGGCGGCGATCACAAGCCGCCGTGAGATGAAACGCGGGTCTTCACCGGCATGCAGCATTTTCGCCAGCCAATACAAAGCCGCATCCGGATCCGAGCCGCGGATCGATTTGATGAAGGCGGAGGCCGTGTCGTAATGCGCATCTCCATCCGCATCATAAACCACCGGCTTGCGCTGGATCGATTCCGCGGCCACATCAAGCGTGACACGCACCACACCGGCCTCATCCGCGGGGGTCGTCAGGACGGCGAGTTCCAGCGCGGCGAGGGCCTTGCGCGCGTCACCATCGGATTTCTCCGCCAGATGTACCAACGCGTCGTGGGCGGCCACTGCGGCCATCGCGCCAAGACCCCTCTCGGAATCCGCCAGCGCGCGCTTCATCAGCAGGACGAGGTCATCCACCGGCACCGGCTCGAGCTGGAACACTTGTGAACGCGAAACCAACGGCGAGTTGACATGAAAATACGGGTTATGGGTGGTCGCGCCGATGAAGCGCACCACACCCCGCTCGATGTGCGGCAGGAGCACGTCCTGCTGCGCCTTGTTGAAACGGTGGATCTCATCAATGAACAGGATGGTCGTCTCACCGCGAAGATCCCGCCACGAGCGGGCCTGGTCGATTTTGGCGCGGATCTCGGCCACATTCGACTCCACGCCATTGAGCGATTCAAAACGCGACCCGGTGGTGCGTGCGATCACCCCGGCCAGTGTCGTCTTGCCAGTGCCGGGCGGCCCGTGGAAGATGAGTGAGGAAAAGCGGTCCGACTCGATGGCCCGCCGCAACAGCCGTCCCGGCGCGAGGATGTGCCGCTGGCCGGCCACCTCGTCCAAAGTGCGTGGACGCATCCGCGCCGCCAGCGGCTCCAACGGGCGCGGCTTGTCACCCGTGGCGGCGGGCATCGCGAAAAGATCGGACATGGCGGTCAAGCCGGATCCTCGCCTCTCCCTCCTTCCCGCGCCAGTCCGAATGCCGCGCAGGAGCCCCACCGGTCCGGATTCAAGGACTGTCCCTTTATTTGTCCCTTTATTTTCTCCGCCCCCCATGCGGTCCGGGCCGGCGGCGGGTGATCGGGCATTGATTCCCGCGGGCGCGTCTGAAACATTCCCGCCGCGTGAAACAATCGATCGTCACACTGGACATGGAGGGGGTGCTCACACCCGAGATCTGGATTGCGGTGGCCGGGCAAACCGGCATTCCGGAATTGCGCCGCACCACCCGTGACGAGCCGGATTACGACGTGCTGATGCGCGGACGGCTGGAAATCCTCGACCGCCACGGACTCGGGCTCTCCGACATCCAGGATGTGATCGGCAAACTCGATCCGCTGCCCGGTGCGCGCGAGTTTCTCGACGAATTGCGCACGCTCACGCAGGTGGTCATCCTGTCGGACACCTTCGAGCAGTTTGCCGCGCCGTTGATCCGCAAGCTCAACTGGCCGACGCTGTTGTGCCACCGGCTGGTGGTGGAGGGCGACCGTGTGGCCGGCTACCAGCTGCGTATCCGCGAACAGAAGCGCGAGGCGGTGAGGGCCTTCCGCAACATGAACTACTTCGTCATCAGCGCGGGCGATTCCTACAACGACACCACCATGCTGATGGAGGCCGACCTCGGATTCCTGATTCACGCGCCGCAGAATGTGAAGGACGAGTTTCCGCAGTTCAAAGCGGTGGAGTCGCATGCGGAGCTGTTGCGCGAGATCCGCCAGGCGCTCGATGCCTGAGCGCGGCCATGCTCAGCGTTTCATGTCCAGCGTGGCGGCCTGCTGCATGCGCACGTAGCCGACCGCCAGTTTTTTGCCGGCCGGGCCGCGGGAGGCGGCGACGAGGTCCTCAAGCGACGCGGTTTTCCTGCCGTTGATCCGCTGGATCACATCGTCCGCCTTGAAGCCCGCAACGGCGGCCTTGCTCCGGGGGGGGATCCTGACGATCTGGATCCCGCCGTCCTCGCGGCTCACGCCGAATGCGGAGAACTCCTCTCCGGAAAGCGCCCTGACGGTGGCGCCGAACCACTTGCCGGTGGCATCCTTTTCCGCCGGTCCCGCATCGGTCCTGAGTGCGGGGATCACGGGTGTGCGCGCGATGGCGCGGAGCGAGGGTTTTTTCACGCCGAAGCGGTCCATCGGAAAATTTTCAAATCCGATGCCGAAGGCCGGCGAACCGTCGCGCACGCGGAAATCCCCCTTGGCGGGATCCATGAAAAGCGGGTCGGCGCTGATCGAATTCCTGTCCCAGCCGAAATCATGGTTGGAGGCGACTTTCGCGGAATCCACGGTGAAGAACAGATTGCGGTCGATCTCCGCGCCGCGCACCTGCTTGTCCGGCGTCCTCACGCCGCGGTGTGCGGACATGACGATGTTCGAGGTGAAATGGTCGCCGCTGTCCGCGAACCAGACATGCGGATGAAGGCCGTTGTTGACCATGATGTTGTTCCAGGCCTTGCGGCGGAATCCCTCGCGGAGTTTGAGGCCGCCGGCCAGCATCAGGTTGTGATGGATGTCGTAGTTGGACGAGCCGTCGTCCAGATCGACATCCCAGCCGTGGTCGCAGCGCCAGCGGTTGTGGCGGATGACGGTGGTTTCCACGGCGTCGAGCAGCGCCAGTTCCGGTTCGCGCGCCAAGGCGGCGTCGAGCACGCGGCGGTTTGCAAGCCAGTAGCGGTCGCGGCCCCATGAATTGAACGACCCGTGGTCGTGGGTTTCCAGCACGGTGTCGAACACATCACAGCGCTCGATGAGGTGGCCGCCCCAAGTGCCTTCGCTGACGTTGATGCCGGCGCGCGAGCAGTCATGGATCGTGGTGTCCCGCACGGTGATGCGCGCGGACATCGAGATCTGCACCGCGGCGGTCTGGCGTTCGATGCGGCCCACGCCGTGGATCAGGCAGTCCTCGACCGCGCAATCGGCCGGATGGTTGGCGGTCTTGGGGCCCGGCGTGCGGTCGATCGTGGCGAGATCATGTGTCTGTGAGTATTCGAAAAGCGGATTGCGGACGGCAGCCGGATCACCCACGAAGACCACGCCGCTCGCGCCCGGATCGATGATGTGGCAGCCGCGCATCAGCACCCGGCGCGCGTATTGGCTCACGAGCACGGCATTGCCGCCAGGTTGGTCGAACTTGCAATCAACGATGCCGACGTCCTCGACGCCGATGAGCAGCGCGGCGGCCCCGCGATGGATCGTCCAGTCGGAGCGCAGCAAAGGCTCACGGGTTTCCATGAAGGTGCGCGCGGTGTGGCGGAAAACAAAGCCCTTGAAGGTGATGAAGCGGACCGGTTTGGCAAGCGAGCCGCGCCATTCGACGAGGCCGGGCAGGCGGACGACGTCGATGGCGGCTTTTGCGGGATCCATTCCGGCGGGCGGGATGAGATAGAGGATGCCGGCCTTCGCATCGTGATACCATTCGCCCGGCGCATCGAGTTCCTCGAAGATGTTCTCCACCATGCGATACTCGGGGTGCATGCCCATCTGGCGGTTGTTCTGCCAGCCGCCCTCGTAGGCGGGTGTGCCATCCGCCTGCTTGCCGGTGATGCGGTAATGATAACCACCCCAGCGGAAGCGGTGCATGGCATGGATGTAGCCGCCGGCGGGATCCGCCCAGCGTGCCGCGCGCGCACTGGAGATCGCATCCGCCGCGAACCCCTGGTATGCCGCGGTGGTCTTGGCCGGATCGTAGTCCGGGTAGCGGGCCATGTGCTGGCGTTTGCCATCCGCGAACAACTGGTCGATGACAAGCCCGGCGGGCACCGGGGTTTTGAGGATGCCGTTGCGGTGCGGCTGCCAGGACGGTTTGAGGCGCAGGCCGCCGCTGAGCACCGCGCCGCCCTCGTTGACTGCCTGATAGACGACCGGCGCGCCCGCGGCACCGGAGTCCTCCGGACCGAGCACCAGCACCTCCGGCAGGTGATACACGCCATCATGCACATGGATCGTGACTTTCTCCCTGCCGGCAAACGGCCGGGCGGCATCACGCGCCGCGGCAAGGCTGGCCAGTGGCGCGTCACGGGTGCCTGCGGCGGAGTCGCTGCCATCCGGCGAGACATGGATGTCCTTCGCGCGGCCGGTTGCGGCCAAGGCGAAGAAAACGGCCAGCGCGACGGCGCACGGTGACATGCGGCGGCTCAAGCCATCGTTTTCCATGACGCGGTGCGGCGCCGTCCGGGTGCCGGCTTGCGGGTGGGTGGGCGTGTTGCGGGATGTTGTCA
>JBIJBN010000179.1:0-4579 GCA_044345175.1 Luteolibacter sp. | reverse complement strand
TGCGGGATTGGCCGCGATTTTGGCGGCGGCTGCGGCGCGGTTCGGGACGGGGGAATCTGGCATGGAGGTCATGAAAAAAGCGGCACCGGCGTTGCGGTCCGCTTTTTTTTCCGGTGGTGCCGGCGGCCGGTGTTGGCGGTCAGGCGATGGCGGCGATGGCCTTGGCGGTTTTGCTTTTCAGGTTGGCCGCCTTGTTCGGGTGGATGACACGGCGCTTGGCCGCCTTGTCCACGGCGGAAGAGAATTCGGATGCGGCCTTGGTGGCGGCCTCCTTGTCGCCTGCGGCGACGGCGCCCAGTGTTTTCTTGCGCAATGTCTTGATGCGGCTTTTCTGGGCCCGGTTGCGCTCGGTGCGGACGATGGTCTGGCGAGCGCGTTTGATCGAGGATTTGTGATTGGCCATGATGATTGGAGTGGAGAGGGAGCCGTGCGGTGAGACGGGGGGCGGAAGGTAGGGAACGTGGCCGCGCTGTCAAGCTCGTCTTTACGCGCGGGGGCGTTCACCCGCGGCTGCCGCGGCGGCCGCCGCCGGAAGCGAAGGCCGGGGCGGGGCTGGAGCGTTCGCGGCGGATCGGGCCGCGGATGACAAACACGTCCGCGCCATAGCCGATGCGGTCGTAGAGGTCCGCGACATCGCGGCTGGACATGCGGATGCAGCCGTAGGATGCGGGCCTGCCGAGGCGCATTTCCTCCGGGGTGCCGTGGATGTAGATGGTGCGGCGGAAGGTGTTGCGGTTGCGTTCCTCGAGGCCCTTGAGCCAGAGGATGCGGGTGACGATCGGGTCGCGGCCGGGTGCGTTGGGCTTGAGCACCTCGCCGGTGCGTTTGCGGCTTTTGAAGACCGCGCCGTGCGGGGCGTCACAGCCGATTTTGCGTGCGACCCGCATGTGGCCGAGCGGGGTGCGGTTGCTGCCGGGTTTGTCGCCGAGGCCGAACTTGGAGGTGGAGATCCGGTAGGACTTGACCGGGGTGCCGTCGCGCACCAGCAGCATCCGCTGGTCGCTGACGCTGACGATCATCTTGTGGTGGGTATCGCGGCTGGCGAAGTGGTTGCCGGCGCAGCCGGTGAGGGCACAGGCTGCGGCGATCGAGAGGGCGGCGGCGGTCAGGCGTTGCGGCTGGAGGATGCCGGGCATGGCGTGATCACGGGGTGTTGCGGTTGGGGGACTTGGCCGGCGCGGGGCCGGAGGCGGAGGGGAGCATGCGGGAGAGCGAGCAGAGCGAGGTGTAGAAAAAGCCGGCCGGGAACGGCAGCAGGAGGATGGCGGACGACCAGTTGCCGCGCATTGCCGCCTCGATGACGACGAAGAGGAAGAAGAAGCCGAACAGCAGCTCGACGTAGGGGGTGAGCGTCTTCATGGCCCTGTAGCCGCTTTTTTTCCAATCCGTGCGGGTGGACTGGGCGATGCCGTATTTGGGGGTTCGGACGAAGGCCGACTGGTGGTTGAGGAGCGCCTCGATGACCGCCTTGGCATTGTTCACGGACATGCCGATGCCGAGGGCGAGGAGCAGCGGCAGGTAGGGGATCTCGCGCCACCATGCGCCCGGCCGCAGGGCCTTTTGGGCGACCATGTAGAAGACGATCACCGAGACCGACGAGAAGAAGAAAATCGGGACGTTGATGATGTAGTAGGTGAATTTGCCGAAATCCGGCTGCCACTGTTGGTTCGGATAGATCAGGAAGCAGAGGCAGATGAGGAGCAGGTAGGCGAAATTCGACGTGAGGTGTGCGGTGGCCTCCAGCTTGATGAAGAGCGGCACGTCGGCGCGCCAGATGGCGGGGAGGACTTTCTTGCAGACCTGGATGGAGCCTTTGGTCCAGCGGTGTTGCTGGCTTTTGAATCCATCCATGTCCACCGGCAGTTCGGCGGGTGTTTCCACATCGTTGAGGAAAATGAAGCGCCAGCCGTTGAGTTGGGCGCGGTAGCTGAGGTCCATGTCCTCGGTGAGCGTGTCGTGTTCCCAGCCACCGGCGTCTGCGATGCATGATTTGCGCCAGATGCCGCCGGTGCCGTTGAAGGTGAAGAAGCGGCCGGAGCGGTTGCGGGCGGTTTGCTCGAGTTCGAGATGGCCGTCGAGAAACATCGCCTGGACTCGGGTGAGGACGTTGAAGGTGCGGTTGAGGTGGCCCCAGCGTGTCTGGATCATGCCGATCTGGTCATCCGTGAAGTAGTGGATGGTTTTCTGCAGCATGTCCGGATTCGGGACGAAGTCGGCATCCAGGATGAGGAGGAAGTCCCCTTTGGCGGTGCGGGTGCCGTTTTCGAGGGCGCCCGCCTTGTAGCCGGCGCGGTTGTGGCGGTGGATGTGATCCGCATCGAAGCCGCGGGCCTTGAGGCGGGCGATGCCGGCGCGGCAGATGTCCACGGTTTCATCGGTGGAATCATCGAGCAGCTGGATCTGGAGCTTGTCCTGCGGGTAGTCCAGCCGGGCGACGGCCTCGAGCAGGCGGTCCACCACGTGTTTTTCATTGAAGACCGGGAGCTGGACGGTCACCAGCGGGAGGTCGGTGAAATGCTCCTTGGGCCGGGGGTGCTTGCGCGAGTGCTTCAGATAGAGGAAGACGATGGCGAGGCGGTGCGAGCCGTAGCCGGCAAGGCCCAACAGAACGAGGATGTAGGAGGCGTACCAGATGGGAGAGGTCCAGTCCATGAAGTTCGGGGGTGGCTAGCGTCGCGTGTCGGGTGACTGGTTGTGGGGATTCCCGGGGCGGGATAACAGAACCCCGGGGCTTGGTCCGGGATTTCACCGGCTGGCGTTTGGCAGCGGCAGAAACCGCCACCAGACGCCGCAGGCAAACAAGTCGGGGGGCGGGTGTCAAGCTCCGGGGCCGGAGCGGGCACCTGCCATGGAGGTATACGTGGCGGCGGGCGGAAAACTTTCACCCACCGCTCAATCGCGGCGGCCGAGGGCCATCATCAGGAAGTAGAGCAGCTGTGCCACGGAGCCGACGGCGGCGGCCACATAGGTCATGGCGGCCCAGAACAGGGCGTTTTTCGCTTTTTCATGTTCCATGCTGGCGGCCAGTCCGCTGCGTTGGAGCCAGACGAGGGCGCGGCGGCTGGCATCGAACTCGACCGGCAGGGTGACGACTGAGAACACGGTGGTGACGGCGAAGAGGCCGACCCAGAGCCAGAGCATGGTGGGGCTTTGCATGACGCCGAGGCCGAGCAAGCCGGCAATCATGATGTAATTGAGCATTTTGGTCGAAATCTGGACGGCGGGGACCATTTTGGAGCGGAAGCCGAGCCAGACGTAGGCCTGTTGGTGTTGGATGGCGTGGCCGCACTCGTGGGCGGCGACGGCGGCGGCGGCCACGGAGTTAACGTGGTAGACCGGCTCGCTGAGGTTGACGGTTTTTTTCACCGGATCGTAGTGGTCGGTGAGCTGGCCGGGCACGCTGATCACCTTGACGTCGTGGATGCCGTTCTGGCGGAGCATTTGTTCGGCCACTTGGGCGCCGGTCATTGGCAGCGGGATGTTTGAATACTCGCTGAAGCGGCGCTTGAGCATGCCGCTGATGATCATGCTGGCGATGAAGGTGGCGCCGATGATGAGCAGGTAGAGCGGCGAGATGCCGCCGGGTGCGTATGCGGTTTGGGCGAGATGGAAGGAATCCTGGAACATGAGGCGGATCGTAGCCTGAAATCGGATTTCCGCAAGCTTGCGGATGGTGGACCATTCCGCGGTGTTTCCAATGATGGGCGGGTCAGTGCGTCATCGGGCTTTCGCCGGAGGCGTCGCCGAGGTGTTCGAGGTTGGCGGGGAGGAAGCGTTTGAAGCGGGTTTTGTCGATCGCCTTCATGTAGGCCTCTTCGGCGGAGATCATGCCCTCGCGCAGTTTGCCCCAGATCGATTCGTCCATGAACTGCATGCCCTCGTTTTTGCCGCCGGTGATGACGTCGTAGAGTTTCTGGGTGGCGCCTTCGCGGATGATGGCGGAGACGGCCGGGGTGGCGAACATGATTTCGTGCACGGCGGTGCGGCCGGGTTTGTCGATGCGTTTGCAGAGCAGCTGGGCGACCACGCCGCGCAGCGAGGCGGCGAGCATGGTGCGGACCTGTGATTGCTGGTCGGACGGGAAGACGTCGATGATGCGGTCCACGGTTTTGCGGGCGTTGTTGGTGTGGAGGGTTCCGAAGACCAGCAGGCCGGTTTCCGCGGCGGTGAGTGCGAGCGAGATTGTCTCGAGGTCGCGCATTTCGCCGACGAGCACGATGTCGGAGTCCTCGCGCAGGGCGGCGCGCAGGCCATCGGCGAAGGAAGGTGTCTGGATCGGGACTTCGCGCTGGGTGATGATGGAGCGTTTGTTCGAGTGGACGAACTCGATGGGTTCCTCGATGGTGATGATGTGGCGGTTGAAGTTGGAATTGATGTAGTCGAGCAGGGCGGCGAGTGTGGTGGACTTGCCGGAGCCGGTGGGGCCGGTGACGAGGACCAGGCCGGAGCGCATGTGGCCGAACTCCTTGACGACCTGGGGCACGCCGAGCGACTCGAGCGAGGCGATTTCGGTGGGGATGAGCCGGAAGACCGCGCCGAGGCCGTTTTGTTGCTTGAGGTAGTTGCAGCGGAAGCGCGA
>JBIJBN010000178.1:0-4582 GCA_044345175.1 Luteolibacter sp. | reverse complement strand
CAGGTGTCATCGCCGCTCGCCTCGCCAGCGGCATGCCGCCGCCTGAAGCAGCCGCCCACGCCGCATGGCTCTGCGGACGGGCGGCCGAGTGCGCCCTGGAAAACCCGGACCTCTCCGTCGAATCCCTCACCCCCTCGGATACCGCACGCCACCTCGGCCGCGCCTTCCTGGATTGGAAATGCGCCCGCCGCTGATACGCGAAAACCAACGGCTCCACTTCGGAAAGCCGTTGGTTTTCGGGGGAAATCCAGCAAACAGCAATTCAATTCACCGCCACCGCAGAGGTGCCGGTTTCACCGGTCCGAATGCGGATCGCCTCTTCCACAGGGGAAATGAAAACCTTGCCATCACCGATCTTGCCGGTGTTGGCACTCTTCACAATCACACCGGCGACGGTCTCGGATTGGTCATCGTCCACAACAATCTCGATCTTCACCTTGGGCAGGAAATCCACTGTGTATTCCGACCCCCGGTAAATCTCCGTGTGCCCTTTCTGACGGCCGAATCCCTTGACTTCGGTAACCGTCATTCCTTGCACACCCACCTCGGCGAGGGCCTCCTTGACTTCTTCCAGCTTGAATGGTTTGATGATCGCTTCGATTTTTTTCATGGTTTGGTGGATTGGTGATTTTTAACAAGCAGGGGCCGTGCCAAGTTTTTTCAAAAATCTTGGTTAGGATTTATGAATGACCCTAACTCCGGCCGGAACCGCTGACGAGTGGAAATTCATCCCCGCTGTTTCAGTAGGTCGCGAATCTCGGCAAGCAGCTTTTCCTCGGGTCCCGGCTCCGGCGGACCGGCCGCCGCGGCGGGCTTCTCGGTGAGCGCGCGCAACTTCAGCATCGGCTTGACGAAAATGAAGAACAGCACGGCTCCGGTGATGAGCAGTGAAATGAAGGCGTTGATCACCATGCCGGCGTCAATCATGCCGAGCTTGAGCGACACATCCGGATCCCCGCCGATCGCGCTGATCACGGGTTTGATCACGCCTTCGGTCACGGCGGTGACGACGTTGCCGAACGACGCCCCGATCAACACGCCCACCGAGAGGTCGATGGCGTTGCCCTTGAGAATGAACTCTTTGAATTCCTTGATCATGAACGCAATGGGTATCCCTTGAATTGGAGAAAAGCCATGAACCCAACAGCCAGCAAGCATTTTCTCGGATGCGGAATTGGAACTTGGCAGGGCGCGAGCGCCGGGGCCACCCTCACATCCATGATTCGGAAGCATGCCCTGCGCCGCTTGTTGGATGATGTGGGCCCGGTGGATCACACCGGCGTCGCCGAACGTGTGGCGAAATACACGACGCGCAGCATCAAGAGGGAATCCAAGCGCTTCGGCCTGCGGCTGGCCATCACCATGGTGGACCTCACCACGCTGGAGGGAAAGGACACCCCGGGCAAAATCGCCTCGCTCTGCCGCAAGGCGCTGCAACCACATGAGGCGCCGGATGTGCCGCCATGCGCCGCGGTCTGCGTCTATCCGTCATTGGTCAAACATGCCGTCCGACATCTGAAGGACACACCGGTGCGCGTCGCCTCGGTGGCCACCGCATTCCCGTCCGGGCAGGCACCGCTCAAAACCCGCCTCGCCGAAGTCAGACAGGCGGTGGCCGATGGCGCGGATGAAATCGACATGGTCATCAACCGCGGCGCGTTCCTCGCCGGAAACCTCGCGCTCGTGCAGGATGAAATCGCCGCCGTGGCCGATGCCTGCGGAAGGGCCACCCTCAAGGTGATCCTCGAAACCGGCGAGTTGGAAACCTGCGACCACATTCGGGCCGCCTCGTTTCTTGCGATGTGGTCGATCCGCCCCGGCGATTTCATCAAGACCTCCACCGGCAAGACCCCGTCCAACGCCACACTGGTCAACAACCAGGTGATGCTCGATGCGATCCGCGACCACTACCTCGCCACCGGCGTGGAGATCGCCATGAAACCGGCCGGCGGCATCCGCACCGCCAAACAGGCGCTGCATTTCCTCGTCGCCGTGAAGGAAACCCTCGGCGACCGCTGGCTCAACAACCGCAGATACCGCTTCGGCGCGTCCTCATTGCTCAACGACCTGCTGCGCCAGCTCGAAACCCAGCGCACCGGCGCCTATCAGGCACCCTGGGCGTTTTCCGAAGACTCTGGAGGATACTGAAATCCCGCGCAGTGCCGGTTGGATTGAATCCCATGCCCATGAAATGGAAATTGCTGCCCCTTGCCGGCCTAGCTGCCATCTGTTGCTGCGGATGCACCCGCGAGCAGGCGGCTTCACGGCCGCTCACAGGAAACCATGTCCTCGAGGGCGGATGGCTGGCAAGCGACGGCACGCTGTTTGTATTCCGTCCGGGCGGAACCTTCCACGGCCATGATTGGCAGCGCAGCGAGATCTGGGGCAACTGGGTCGCGCTCTCCAGGGACCGCATCGGCTTCCAAAGCCTGATGCACGATTCGTCCTACCGGCCCCAGTATGCAATCATCGATTCCGCCAACACACAGCAAATGCACTACATCGTCACCGGCGGAAATCATTTCATCACGGCACGGCGCATCCCCGCGCAGGAGGCGGAGGCCGCCATCCAAAAGATCGTCAAACCCGCCATCCACCATCCGCCGGATGGCCGGCTCAAACCGGTGGATTGATTCCACCGCATGAAAGTCACGTCGGCTGCTCGCCGCGGGCCATCACCACCTTGCCGGTGCGCACCGTCTCGATGATGTTGAACTGCGAGAACATCGTCACCGCGGCGTCGATCTTCGGGCTGTCGCCATTGAGCATCACGATCATCGAGGTGGGGGTCAGATCGACGGTCTTGCCATTGAAATGCTCGTTGATCTGAAGCGCCATCGAGCGCTCCTCCGGCGAGCAGCGGATCTTGATCAGGATCATCTCCTTGGTCACCGAGTTGGCGGAGGTGTGCTCATAGCAGTGGATCACGTCGATCAGCTTGCCCACCTGCATGATGATCTGGCCGAGACCCTCCGGATCACCGGAAACACCGATGGTCATGCGCGAAAAATTGGCGTTGCGGCCCTCGGAGACGACCAGCGAATCAATGTTGAAACCGCGGCGCGAGAACACCTGGCAGATGCGCATCAGCACGCCCGGCTGGTTGTTCACGAGGATCGAAAGCGTGTGCAGCGGCCCGCGGGCGAGCACCGGGGCCCCGACCGGAGTGTCGGTGGTGATGATTTGATGTGACATGACTGGGTGATGGATGAAACAGGATGCGGCGCCTCCGCCGGACTCACGTCGAGCCGATGGGTTTGGCCATGCGTTGCTTGGGCGCCTCGATGATCATGTCCTCAAGCGCCGCACCGGCGGGTATCATCGGGAAGACATTGTCGGTCTTCACGCACTCGGCGTGAATCAGCACCGGGCCGTCGTTGTAATCAAGCGCCTTGCGCAGCATGCGGGTGACATCGGCCGGCCGGCGGATGTGCACCGACGGGATGCCATAGGCCTCGGCGATCTTGCAGAAGTCCGGGTTGCCGACGAGATCCACACCGGACATGCGGTCCTCATAGAACAGCTCCTGCCACTGGCGCACCATCCCGAGGTAGTGGTTGTTGAGCACCACGATCTTGATCGGCAGCTTGTGCAGCGCGGCGGTGGCCAGCTCGAAGAGTGTCATCTGGAACCCGCCGTCGCCGGAAATCGAAATGACCATCTTGTCCGGACAGGCGAGCTGCGCGCCGATTGCCGCGGGGAAACCGAAACCCATGGTGCCGGCGCCGCCGGACGAGAGCCAGTGGTAGGACTCGTCGTTCTTGTAGAATTGCGCCGCCCACATCTGGTGCTGGCCCACGTCGGTGGAGACGATCGCCTTGCCGCCAGTGAGTTGATAGAGCTCATCGATGACCTGCTGCATGCGCAGCCCGCCCTGTTTCCGGTATCCGAGCGGGTATTTCTTCTTGTAGCCGTCGAGCTTCCACAGCCACTCGGTGGTGTCGAGCTTGCTCACATGTGGCAGGATCGCCTTGAGCGCCGCCTTGGCATCGCCGACGATCTGGACGTCGGGCACGATCATCTTGCCCATTTCCGCGGGATCGATGTCGATGTGGATGATCGGCGCGTCCTTGCAGAACTTGGCAGGCTGGCCGATGATGCGGTCGTCAAAGCGCGAGCCGATGTTGATGAGCAGGTCGCACTCGATCATCGCCTTGTTCGCATAGGCGGTGCCGTGCATGCCAAGCATGCCGAGCGAGAGCGCGTGGGTTTCGGGAAAGACCCCTTTGCCGAGCAGCGTGGAGGTGACCGGAGCGTTGAGCGTCTCCGCCAGTTGCAGCAGTTCCTCGCCGGCGCGGGCAATCATGCACCCCTGGCCCGCGAGGATCACCGGCCGCTTGGACTTCGCCAGCAGGCCGGCGGCGCGCTTCACCGCGGCATCGTCGATCCGCAGGCAGGCTTCCGGATGGTAGCCGGGCAGGTCGAAGGATGCATGAAGATCCCCGCTGAACGGGCCTTGGGAAATGTCCTTCGGCACATCGATAAGCACCGGACCCGGCCGGCCGGTGGTGGCAATGTGATAGGCCTCGCGGGCGATGCGCGGCAGCGCGTTGGTTTCCTTGACCAGGTAGTTGTGCTTCAC
>JBIJBN010000015.1:0-14965 GCA_044345175.1 Luteolibacter sp. | reverse complement strand
CTCCTGCTTGAGCAGGCGGATGATGCGCAGCTTGTCCTCGGGCAGCAGCGAGGCGTGCACCTCGTCCACATCCGCCTCGCGGGCGATGGCATCGGCCACCGGCCGCTGGTCGCCGGTGAGCATGACCACCTTTTTCACACCCAGCGAGTGGAGTTGCCGGCTGAGGATGCGTGCGGCCGGGCGGATGGTGTCCGCCATGACGAGCACCGCCTGTGCGGCGACCTGGTCGCCATCGCGCATGCCGAGCCAGACACAGGTCTTGCCCATTGCCTGCAGCCGGCCGGAGTGATGTTCGAGGGTATCCATGCCGCTGGCGCCGAGTTCGCGGAACAGGCGTTCACTGCCTGCGAGATGGCGTGTTTCACCGATGGTCGCCTCCGCGCCTTTGCCGGGGGTTGATTGGAAATCGGTTGCGGCGGGCGGATCGATGCCGAGATCCCGGGTGCTGTGGACGATGGCCTGTGCCAGCGGGTGTTCGGATTTCGATTCCAGTGCGGCGGCGATCCGCAGTTGATAGAGCGCGTCGCCGGGGAGTTTGCCCGAAAGTGGGAACACGCCGCCGGTGGTGACGATGTCGGTGAGCGATGGTTTGCCCGCCGTGAGCGTGCCGGTTTTGTCGACGGCGATGATATCGATGCGTGCGGCGCGTTCGAGATGGGATCCCCCCTTGATGAGGATGCCGCGACGGGCCGCCCCGCCGATGGCCGAGAGCACGGTGGCGGGCGTGCTGATGATCAGGGCGCACGGCGAGGCCACCACCATCACCGTCATCGCCCGGTAGAAGCTTTTTGAAAACTCCCAACCCTGCAGCAGCCATGGCACCAGGCAGACCAGGATGGTGAAGGCGATCACGCCCATTGCGTAGTATTGCTCGGCGCGTTCGAGGAAGCGCTGGGTTCCAGACTTCTCCGCCTGGGCTTCCGCGACGAGTTTGACCATGCGTGAAAGCGTGGAATCCTCGGCACGGCGCGTGACGGTGAACTCGATGCCGCCGCTCTGGTTGATCGTGCCGGCGAACAGCGGGCTGCCCGGTGATTTGGAGACAGGCATCGACTCGCCGGTGAGCGATGATTCATCGACGCTGGTGCTGCCTTCCAGCAGCACGCCGTCCACCGCGATCTGCTCGCCGGGGCGGACGATCACCGTGTCGCCGGCGAGGATTTCCTCCACCGCGATCCTGCGTGTTCCGCCATCGCGCCGCACCAGCGCCTCGCTCGGGCGCAGGGTGAGCAGCGCTTCGATGGCCTTCTGGGTGCGGTCCATCGCGTGGCGCTGGAGCACGTTGGAAAAGCTGAAGAGAAACAGCAGCAGCGCACCCTCGAAGGGCGCGCCGATCCATGCCGCGCCGAGCGCCGCAAGCACCATCAGCACGTCCACATCGAGCACTCTGCCCCGCAGTGATGCGATCGCCGAGCGCACACCCTGCTGGCCCGCGAAAAGATAAGCCGCACCATAGAGGGCATGGGTGGTGGTGATGGCGGCCCCGGAATTTCCCGAGATCCACGCGGCGATCAGGAACAACAGGCCCAGTCCGCAGGAAAGTTCCTCATTCAGATCGCCATCCAGCATCCTGCGCCACAAACCGCGCCGGTCCATGACGCGCGGAAGCAGCGGGCTGATGTCCGCGCCGCTGCGGATGAGGTCGCCGGCGATGCGCTCGGGCGGTTCGATGCGTGAATCGAAAGTGACGGAAAGCACCCTGCCGAGGTAGGTGGCGGTTGCGCGGCGCACGCCTGGGATGCGGCCGACCTTTTGTTCGAGCTTTTGCGCGCAGGCTTCGCAGGCATTGCCCTCGAGCCGGTAGGTTTGTTTGCGGATGGCGCTTTCCAACTGTGAGATGTGATCACGGATCAGCGACCTCACCTGGCTGTCGCTGAGTTTCGCGGGATCGAAGTCCACCGCCACGGTGGCGTGGCCTGGATCCGTCTCCACACGCAGGATGCCTTGATGGCCTGTGAGCGGATGGTCGGGCTGTTGCGGGTTCATGCGCCTTGACATGAAGATTGGCCAATCGCCGCGCCTGCCAAGCGGATAGTTTGCAAAAAACCCGCGGCCGCGCCTGTTGCAATGCATTCTCAACACGCTGCGGGGCCTGGGTATTCAGCGTGGCGGGATGGATTCGCGGATGCGGGCGGCGGACTGGTGGAAGGCGGCCGAGACCGCGCTTTGATCCGCCCGCAGCAGGGCGACCGGTCTTCCGGAGTCGCCGCCCTCGCGGGTGGGGATGTCGAGGGGTATGCGGCCGAGCAGCGGGATGCCGAGTGTCTGCGCCTCGCGGACGCCGCCGCCCTCGCCGAAAAGATAATATCTTTTTCCGGCGTCGCATTCGAACCACGCCATGTTCTCGATCAGGCCGAGGATCGGCACATTCACCTTTGCGAACATCGAGACCGCCTTGCGGGCGTCGATCAGCGCCACCTCCTGGGGTGTGGTGACGATCACCGCGCCGTCCACCGAGACCGTCTGGACGATTGTCAGCTGGATGTCTCCAGTGCCGGGCGGAAGGTCGAGCACCAGGAAGTCGAGATCGCCCCATGCCACCTGGCGGAGGAACTGCTGGGTGTAGCGGGTGGCCATTGGTCCGCGGACGATGACCGGCGAGCGGTCTTCCAGCAGGAATCCCATGGACATGAGCCGGATGCCATGGGCTTCGAGCGGGATGATCTCGTCCTGTTCATTAGCCAGCGGCCTCTCGCGGGTGCCGAACATCTGCGCCATGGACGGGCCGTAAAGGTCGCAATCACACAAGCCGGTCCTTGCGCCGGAGGCCGAGAGGGCGATGGCGAGATTGGCGGCGACCGTGGATTTTCCGACCCCGCCCTTGCCCGAGGCCACGGCGATGATGTGTTTCACGCCCGGAATGGACGATTTGCCGGTGTCGGAGCCGGCTGCGGGCGCGTCCTTGACCTCGATTTCGACCTTCACGGTGCCGACCTCCGGCAGTGGATCCAGAATCGCATGGCAGTCGCGGAAAATCCGCTCGGGCACCGCGGGATCGCGCGTTTGCACCTCGATGCGCACGGTGGTCAGGCCGGGTTCGCACCGGATGTCCTTGACGAGACCGAAGGAGACGATGTCGCGGGAAAACCCGGGATAACGGACCTGGCGGAGGGCGTCGCGGATGAGATCGGGTGTCATGGCCGCGGAACATCCGTGGATTTGCGGCGCTGCGCAAGTGATTGTCGCCGGGGGTTGACGCGGTGGCGGCAAGACCGGAATACTGCGGCTCCCACCAGCATCCGAATCCACATGGAAAACGTCATCATCATCGGCACCGGCTGCGCCGGATACACTGCTGCCATCTACACCGCGCGGGCGAATCTCAATCCGCTGCTGCTCAGCGGCACCCAGCCGGGCGGCCAGCTCACCACCACCACCGAGGTTGAGAATTTCCCCGGTCATCCGGACGGCATCATGGGACCGGAGTTGATGGTGCGGATGCAGGCGCAGGCGGAGAAATTCGGCGCGCGCATCGCGTGGGCGAGTGTGGAGACGGTGGAGAGGCGCGCGGACGGGAGTTTCCTGCTCAAGGCCGGCGACCAGTCGTTTGAGGCGAGGACCCTGATTGTGGCCACGGGTGCCGCGCCGCGCCACCTCGGACTCCCCGGCGAGGAAAAACTCATTGGTCATGGTCTCACCTCCTGCGCCACCTGCGATGGTGCGTTTTACCGTGATGTGCCTGTGTGCGTGATCGGTGGTGGCGACAGTGCCTGCGAGGAGGCGGATTTCCTGACGCGCTTTGCCAGCAGGGTCTATCTGATCCACCGGCGTGATGAATTGCGCGCGTCGAAAATCATGGCAGCGCGGGTTCTGGCGAATCCGAAGATCGAGCCGGTCTGGAACACGACCGTCAGCCAGTATCTGGCCGACAAAAAAGGCGAGATGCGCGCGGTTCGATTGAAGAATGTGGTGGATGGCGGGGAATCCGAGCTGGCGGTGGCCTGTGTTTTCGTGGCGATCGGCCACACGCCGAACAGCGGATTCCTGGGCGACCTGGTGGACAAGGATGAGAACGGTTACATCCTTCAGACTCCGGGGCGCACGGCCACCAAGACCCCCGGATTGTTCGCCGCGGGCGATGTGGCGGATCACTACTACCGGCAGGCGGTCACTGCAGCGGGGCAGGGTTGTGCCGCGGCGCTGGAGGCCGAGCGCTACCTCAGCGGACACGCCTGAGCCGCCGGGCGTTGCGCGCCGTGGTGTCAGATCCCGAGCGGCAGTTCACCCGACAAGCGCGCTTTTTCGGCATCGATGCGCCCGCGGGCGGTCTCGAGATAGCCGGCATCAATCTCGATGCCGGTGAAGTTTCCGATTCCCATGCGCACTGCGGCGACACCTGCCGAGCCGATGCCCATGAAGGGATCGAGCAGGCGTGTCTGCGGGCCCTTGCCATGCAGGCGCACGCATTGGGAGACAAGTTCCACCGGGAAGGACGCAGGGTGCGGGCGCTGCTTGTCGCGCGAGCGGATGGTTTCATAGGGGATGAACCAGCAGTTGCCGCGGCAACGCATGTCGATGCCTCCGCCGTGGCTCCAGCGCCTGATGTTGGATTTGTCCACGTAGGGTGTGCCCGCGGCGCGGCGGTCGAGGACCACGCCACCGGTCCGCGTGAGGTGGAAGAGATACTCGTGGCTGTCGTGGACGTAGCGCTTCGAGTTGACGGGTTTGAAGTGGCCGGCGCTGATCTGCGCGCCATCTGGCGTCTCGATCGTGATGGACTTGATCCAATGGAAGGTGTTCTGCAGTTTGAACAATGGATCCTCTCCGGTGGTGAGGGCGAGCACCAGCTGGTGGGGCATCAGCGGGTTGGCGGGCGAAGCCCCCGCGTTCAGGAAAAACGACGCGTCGTCCGCCATCACGCGTTTCACCTCCGCGGCCCAGGCGAGGCACCATGAAAGGTAGTCATCACGCGGCGTGGTGTCGTCGAAGCTGTTGTATGGGATGCCGAGGTTGTAGGGCGGCGAGGTGACGACGAGATCCACCGAGTCCGCGGGCTGAGTGGGCAGCACTTGCAGGCAGTCGCCGTGGTGGAGCATGGGTGGCCGGGGTGCGGGGGTGGTGTGCAGGGTCAATCCGCGGGCATGAATTCAGGCATGGTGCAGCAGGATCGAGTTGGCACCGAAGTGGTCGGAAAGGATGTCCGAGACGATGACCAGCGGGGTTCCGGAGCGGACCTGTCCCGCGTCAAGAAGCTGCCGGCTGACGCGGCCGATGGTTTCCTCGATGTTGGCGGAGAAAGCCATTTTCATCGGGATCACGCCGCGCGTGAGCGCGAGCTTGCGGCAGACGCCCTCCCTCGGGGTGACGGCATGGAATCCGGCGGTGCGCGGGCGCAGCATTGCCACCTGGTTGGCAAGCACGCCCCGCCTAGTCAGCACAACCAGCCTGGCGTCCGGCAGCGAGTCGGCCAGCGTGACGGCGGCGCGCGCGACCTTGCGGCGTTCGTCGCGCAGCAGCATGCCCTGGCCGAAGCCGTGTCCGCCGGTGCGCTCGATGCGGTTGGTGATGCGGACCAGCGCCTCCACGCAGCGCAGCGGGTAGCGTCCGACCGAGGTTTCACCCGAGAGCATCAGGGCATCCGCCTCCTCATAGGCCGCGTTCATGACGTCGGTGACCTCGGCGCGTGTGGGGGTCGGGTTGGTGATCATCGACTCGAGCAGCTGGGTGGCGACGATCACGCGTGTGCCCAGTTCGTGGCAGCGTTTGACGATGCGGCGCTGGAGCAGCGGAAGTTCCTCGAATTCGACCTCGGTGCCGAGGTCGCCGCGTGCGATCATGACCACATCGGCCTCGGCGATGATGGCATCGATGTTCCGCACGGCCTCCTGGTCCTCGATCTTGGCGATGATCTGGGCGTCGCCCTCAAGCGCGTTCATCGCGTCGCGCAGCTCGCGGACGTGGGCCGCATCGCGCACGAACGAGCCGGCGATGAAGTCCGCCCCGCATTCCACCGCAAGTGCCAGGTCGTTGCGGTCCTTGGCGGTGAGCGCCGGCAGGTTGAGGCGCACGCCGGGCAGGTTGATGTGCCGGCGCGAGCCCATCGTTCCCGGGGTCTTGACCGTGCAGAGCAGGCGGTCCGGGCCGACGCTGTCGATGCGCATCAACAGCGCGCCGTTGTCCACCACCAGGGTGTCGCCGGCCGTCACATCATCCATCAGGCCGTCGTAATTGACGGTGGTCGATTTTCCGGTCGAGGGCGCGGTGCCATCCTTGCGGAACTCGACGGCTTCGCCCTCCGCGAGGGTCAGCGGGGCAGGCAGTTCGCCGGTGCGGATGGAAGGGCCTGTGAGGTCGAAAAGCACGCCGGTGTGGGCATTGCGGCGTGCGGCCTCGGCGCGGACGAGCCCCACCATTTCCGCCGCCCACTCGTGTTTCGCATGACTCATGTTGAGACGGAACACATTGGTCCCGGCATCGATGAGGCCGCCGATGGCATCCACGGATTGTGTGGATGGTCCGAGCGTGCAGATGATTTTGGTTTTGGGTGACATGGTCGTGGATCAGATGGCAGGGAGCGGAAACCGTGCCATGGGACCGACTGTTCCGCCGGCGTGGGATCACCCTTGGTCGATGGTCTTCTCGCTTCTGGCGTCGATGATGGCGAAGCGCTCGCGGTTGAGTGTGGGGTCCGAGCGGAAGATGAGCCGGCCCGAGTGGGAGCGCTCGAGTTCGCCAAGCAGGCTGGAATCCTCGCTTTTGAAGCGGTTGAGGACGTCGCTGTTGACGATGACAATCAGGTCACCGACCGAGTCGCGGTGTTTCTGGATGACGCTGTTGAGGCGGCGCTGGATCTCGACGGACATGGTCATCGGTGTCTTGACGCGCGCGCGGCCCTGGCAATAGGGGCAGGGCTCATACATCGAGTCGCGCAACGACTCGTTGAGGCGCTGGCGCGTCATTTCCATCAGGCCGATCGAAGAGATCTGCAGCACCTGGGTCTTGGCCTTGTCCTTTTTGAGGCGCTCCTTGATCGTCTTGTAGACCGCCTGCTGGTCCTTGCGGTGGCGCATGTCAATGAAGTCGATGACCACCAGTCCGCCGATGTTGCGCAGCCGCAGCTGGCGCGCCACCTCGCGGGCGGCCTCGGTGTTTGTCTCGAGGATCATCTTGTCCACATCCTTGGCGCCGCGGTTGCGGCCGGTGTTGACGTCGATGGCGATGAGCGCCTCGGTCTCGTCGATCACGATGTAGCCGCCGCAGGGCAGCCAGACCTGGCGTGAGAAAGCCTCGTCGATCTGTTTCTGGATGCCGACGCGTTCGAACACCGGCTGGGTGCTGACCGGCATGTGGTGGACGCGGCGTTTGGCGCGGCGCGAGATTTTGCCGGCGATTTCGCGGATCCGCTCGGTGGTCGCCGCATCGTCGCAGATCACCTGGTTGACCTCCTCGGTGAGGAAGTCGCGGGCGGTGCGTTCGATGAGGCCGGGTTCCTGATAGATGCAGGCCGGTGCGGGATTGGCGGCCCTGCGCGCCTCGATCTCGTCCCATTGTTCGAGCAGCATCGCGAGGTCGCGCACGAAGTGCCTGGCGCGCGTTCCCTGGGCAACGGTGCGCATGATGACGCCCATGCCTTCGGGGACAGAGAGTTTCTGGACGATTTTGCGCAGGCGTGTCCTTTCCTTGGGGTCCTCGATCTTGCGTGAGATGCCGAACTGCTCGGTGTAGGGCATGAGCACCAGATAGCGGCCGGCCAGCGAGATGTTGGTGGTGACGCGCGGCCCCTTGGTGCCGATCGGGCCTTTCGAGACCTGGATGACGATCTCGGAGCCGACCGGATAGATGTCCGGGATGTCCTTGGAGCTGATTTTCTTCTGTTGTTTCCTGGGCTTGCCCTCGCGCTGGATCTCCTCCAGTCCCGCGTCCAGCGCGGCGGGGATGGCGTCCCAGAAGTGGAGGAACGCGTTTTTATCGAGGCCGATGTCGACGAACATCGCCTTGAGTCCGCCCTCGATGTTCCTGACGCGGCCCTTGAAGATGCCGCCGACGATGTTGCGGTCGCCCTCGCGTTCGACGGTGTATTCCTCGAGCACGCCCTCCTCGAGCAGTGCGACGCGGCGTTCGAGTTTCTCGACATTGACGATGAGCGTGTTGCCGCGCAGGGGATCGGGCTTGCCGATGCCAAGAAGTCTTTTGATATGTTGGATCATGATTGTCTCAGGGTTGTTGGGGTGAGGGTTGGAAATAACATGGGTTGGTGAAAATGCGGGTGTTGTCACGGTTCCGGAACCGGCACGGCTCTGGGGACCACGGTGCCCTCGGCATCGATATCGGTGCTGAGGGTGGGCATGGGCGGATCGATGTCGTCGGGTGCCGTGGCGGTGCGGTTGAGGGCGATCTCGCCGGCCTCGTCGCCGGTCTCGCCCGGGTTGGCATCCGGGCCGTCGCCGCCGGCATGCAATGCGGCTGCGGCGTTTGCGGGCAGGCTGATCGACTCGAGCCGGCGTGTGTGGCCTGCGAATTCCGTTTGCGCGCGCAGTGGCAGCCTGCGTCCCTTGTCGTGGCCGAAGAGCCCCTGATAGATCAGATTGACGAGCGGCCCGCAGACCGAGCCGCCGGAGCCTGCGTTCTGGACCATCACGCAGACGGCGTATTGCGGCTTGTCATACGGGGCGAAGCTGATGATCCATGAGTTGTTGGATTTGGCGCCCTTCTCGACCGTCTGCGCGGTTCCGGTTTTGGCGGCGATTTTCACCCCGGACATCCGGACTTTTCCGGCGGTGCCGCCCGGGACGTTGACGGCCATCGACATGCCCTGGCGGATCAGTTCGAAGTCGGCGGGTTTGATGCCCGCCTTGATCAGATCGACGACCGGTTTCGGCTTGTCCGGGACCAGTTCCACTCCTTGTTCGGAGATAGCGGTGCGAACAATGCGCGGCTGGTGGTAGGTTCCGCCGTTCGCCACGCAGGCCGCCACGGCGCAGAGTTGCAGGGGTGTGGCGAGGGTGTCGCCCTGGCCGATCGAGAGGAATGCGTTGAGGGCGGGGGTCATGACCGCGCCCGGCCGTGCGTTGCGCCATGCCTGGCTGCCGGGGAGGATCCCGGGGTTTTCGGCGGGCAGTTCGATGCCGGTGCGGCTGCCGAATCCGAGCATTCCGCATCCATCGACCATGGCCTGCCAGCCGATCGAGTTGGCCAGTTTGTTGAAGTAGGGATTGCAGGATTTCTGGATGGCACGGGACAATGTCAGCCCGCCGTGGCGGCCCTTGCTTTGGTTCCAGATCCAGCAGCCCACGGGATGGTTGCCGTAGTTGACGTAGCCCTCGCAGGAAAACGAGCGGCGGGCCATGCCCTTGAGCGCTCCGGCGATGGCGGTGGGGATTTTCATGGTCGAGCCCGGCGCATAGGGCGAGATGGCGCGGTTGGTGAGAGGAGCCAGCAGTTTGTCGCCATTGTAGTGCTGCCAGCGTGCCGGGGTGATGGCGGGTATGAAGGCATTGGGATCGTAATCCGGCACCGAGGCCATGGCGAGCACCTCGCCGGTTTCCGGGTCCATGATCACACCGGCGGCGCGGCCGGCGTGGCGCAGCACGTTTTCGAGCAGATACTGGATGCGGGCGTCGATGCAGAGTGCGACCCTCGCGCCGGTGCCTGGTCTGGTGTAATCCGTCATGCGGATGGTGCGGCCTTTTTCGTTTTTGACGATTGCCTTGCGTCCCTCCGGTCCGCGCAACAGGTCGTCCATTGAGGCCTCCACGCCGGCGATGCCCTTCTCGTCGCCGATGTAGTGGTTGAACCTGCCGGCATCGGTGGAGGGTATGCGGCCTTTTTCCCATTGTTTGAGATATCCGATCACGTGGCTGGCAAGCGCTCCGTGAGGGTAGTGGCGCTGCGGCCTCAACGTCAGATAGACGCCGGGCAGTTCCAGGCAGTGTTCCGCAAAGCGGGCGAATTCATCGTATGTGAGATCCGTGCGGTAGCTGAAAGGAATCATGCCGCCGTGGGTGTGATAGTGCGTGCGCAGGGCGTTCGCATTGTAGTTGCTCGCAAGGCCGAGCCCGCGCAGGCGTGCGATGGTCCATTCATTGACAATTGAGACGATGTCCTTGTCCCGGTTTTCAGCGGGCGCCTCCTTGGTCCGGGCGAGGTAGGCCTCGCGGATTTCCTCGAGGTTGAAGGTGACCTCGTATTGGCGCAGGTTGCGGGCGAGAATGACGCCGTTGCGGTCGGTGATCTCGCCGCGGATTCCGGGTTCGCGGACGGTGACCGTGCGGTTCCCCGGAACCTGGACGAGAAATTCGTTGCGGCGTTCGATCTGGAACTCATGGAGGCGCGTGAGCAGCATGCCGAATCCGCCCAGCACGATCGCTGTGAGCAGGTAGATCCGGAAGCGGTAGGCGGGTTCCATGGGTGGTCAGCGCGGGCGGCGGCGGGCCGCGGGGTGGATGATGTGGCCGCAGGTTCCGGCAATGCGGAAGAGCAGCCAGAAAACAAGCGGTGAGAGCAACATGGTGAACATCGAGGTGAAGGCCATCTGCCTGAGTGTGGCGCGGCCGAGAGTGAAGTCGCCGCGCACGAAGTTGATGATGGTGTATTCCGCCGCCAGGAAGACCAGCACCGCGATGCCCGAGAGAAGCGCCGAGACCTGCCATTTTCCCTGTTTGAAAAGCGGCTGCACGCCGTGCATGAGGAGGCCGACGAGGCCGAAAAGCAGGATCGAGCTGCCGAAGCGCAGGTTTTCCACCTGCTGGGTGTAGATTTCCGGATCCCCGCCATGCGGACCAAGCGCGTGCTGGGCATCCCACAGGAAGCCGCAGATGAATGCGAGCGAGAGCATGGTGGGTATGCCCACGGTCACCGCGCAGCAAAGGAACACCAGATGGATGAGCAGCACCCTGGATCCGTGGAGTCCGGTGAAAGCCGGCAGGAACTGTTGCAGGACGAAGGCGCCCAGCAGCAGCAGGATGGTGGCGATGGAATAACGGATCACGGTGGATGTCAGGAATCGGCGGAAAGGACAATGAACACCGCGCCCAGATCCGCGAAGTTCACCGAAGGGCGCACCAGCGCTTCTGATTCCAGAGCGCCTTTTTCGACGGACTCGATGGTACCGAGAAGGATGTTCGGCTGGAAAATACCGCCCCGGCCGGTGGTGAGGACGCGCTGGCCCGGCCGCACCGCGGCATTGGCGGAGAGAAAACGCAGCCGCAGCATGGGCTCGCCCTCATACGCTCCGCGGCGCCCGCTGAGGATGCCGACCTCCGGAGATCCTTCGACGCGCGCGGACACCTGGCATTTCTCATCGGTTAGAAGCAGCACCGATGACCTGCCTCCATCGATGCCGACGCGGTCGATCACCCCGATGAGGCCGTCGTTGCACAGGACGGTCAGCTGGGATTGGATGCCGCGTCCGGAGCCGGCATCGATTTCGACCGTTTGCCACCAGGTGGCCGGATTGCGGCGGACGACGCGTGCGGCGACCACGTTGAAGCGCGCGACCTGCTCGAAGCCGAGTGCGTCGCGCAGTTGGGCGTTTTCCTGTTCAATCTCGCGGAAGCGCGATTCGATGAGCCGCAGCCGGTCGAGATGGCCGCGGGTGTCCTCCAGTTCGGCCTCCAGTTCCTTGGAATGACGGACCTCCTCGATCATTGCCCTGGCGCGGGTTTCCAGTTTTGAGCCGGACTTGAGGAAAGGCGCCATGGCGCGGTAGTAGGCGGTTTGGATTTCCCGCACGCTGCGATCGTTGCGGGTGAGCGCCCACACGGCGCCGCCGAGAAACAACAACAGTGCAATGAGGTTGAGCGGCTTCATGGCCGGGTGCGGACACGAGGTCCGCTCAACGCTCCGAGTTGGTGACCCGCTTCAGGAGTGAGAGTTCCTGGAGCGCCTTGCCTGTGCCTTCGGCGACCGCGCTGAGCGGATCCTCGGCAATGTGGACCGGCAGTCCGGTTTCCTCGCGGAGCAGTCGGTCAAGCCCCTTGAGGAGGGCGCCGCCGCCAGCCAGGACGATGCCGCGGTCGACGAGGTCTGCGGCGAGCTCGGGCGGGCAGCGTTCGAGAGTGGTGCGGACGGCATCCACAATGGTGCTGAGCGGATCCGCCATGGCCTCGCGGATTTCCTGCGAGGTGATGGTGATGGTTTTCGGGAGTCCTGCGACCAGATCTCGTCCCTTGACCTCCATGGTCAGTTCCTTTGGCAGTGGTGATGCGGAGCCGAGGCGGATCTTGATTTCCTCGGAGGTGCGTTCGCCGATCATCAGGTTGTAGGCGCGCTTCATGTATTGGATGATGGATTCATCCAGTTCGTCGCCGGCCGTGCGGACGCTGCGTGCATAGACGATGCCCGAGAGCGAGATGAGCGCGACCTCGGTGGTGCCGCCGCCGATGTCGACGACCATGTTGCCGGAAGCGTCCTGCACCGGCAGTCCGACGCCGATTGCGGCCGCCATGGGTTCCTCGATCAGATAGACCTCGCGGGCGCCCGCCTGCTCGGCGGACTCGCGGACGGCGCGCCGTTCGACCTCGGTGATGCCGGAGGGGATGGCGATGAGCACGCGGGGGTTCGAGCGCCTGCCCTTGTTCACCTTGCGGATGAAATGGCGGAGCATGGCCTCGGTCACCTCGAAGTCGGCGATGACCCCGTCCTTGAGCGGGCGGATGGCGACGATGTTGCCCGGTGTGCGGCCGAGCATGCGTTTGGCATCGTCGCCCACGGCAAGCACTTCGTTGGTGCCGGCCTTGACTGCGACAACCGACGGTTCGCGCAGGACAATGCCGTGGTCCTTGACGTTGATCAGGGTGTTGGCGGTGCCGAGGTCGATGCCGATGTCATTGGAAAAAAGATTTCCGAAAAGCTTTTTGAACATGGAATGTGTTGAGAATGAGAGATTCCTGAAGGAATTGCGGGATCCGAAAATCTCCGTGCGGACAGCTTTCGCAGTGCGGAACCGCGGCGTCACGTGACGGGCGGCCGGAGCCAATCGGCAATTCAGCGGGGCAGGTTGGCCGCTGCCCGGTGCGGGGTCAAGCCGGAATCCATTGGCGGACAGGGGTTGGCGATGTTGTGTTGCGCCGCGGCCACGGGCTGTGAAAAGCCGGGGCGGGCCCGCTATTCCCCTTGACGGATCCGTCGCCGGGCGGGCTTCATATCCGCACCTTCAGCAACCGCATGCGCAACCTCCCATTTCCCCGTTTTCCGTTGCCGCGATTTTGCGGCCGCCTCGCCGCGCTGGCCGCAATCATCGCTTTCGTCATGCCCGGCACGCTGCCTGCCCAGGATTTCGAGGGCATGAAGATCTCGCAGGTGATCATCCGCTACCGCGGGCCCAAAACCGTGAACGAGGAGGTTTTGCGCAACCAGATGGTCTCCAAGGCCGGTTCCGCCTACCGGGCTGAGAACCTGGACAAGGACATCGCCGCGCTTTACGAGTCCGGACTGGTTGACGATGTGAGGTTTCTTGCCGAGCCGGTGGGGACCGGTGTGAACCTGATCGCGGAGGTGGCGACCCGCCCGGTGCGCAGCGGCGTGGGTTTTGTGGGCAACACGGTTTTCTCGGACCAGAAGCTCGCCAAGGAGACCAAGCTCAAGGCGCGTGGCGTGATGAGCGATGCGGAAATCCTCGAGGCCCGGCGCAACATCGAGAAATACTATCAGGGCTACGGGTTTCCCGACGTGATTGTCACGCACCGCATCCAAGCCACGGCCGAGGAGGGGGTGGCGGACCTGATTTTCGTCATCGACGAGGGATCCAAGAGCGAGATCCGCAAGATTCGTTTTGAGGGCAACACCGTGTTCACCGGCCCGGAACTGCGCAAGGAAATGAAAACCAAGCAGAAAGGCTGGTTTTCATGGCTGACCAAGTCCGGGCGCATCGAGTCCGACCAGCTCGACAAGGACATCGACGCCATTCTTGATTACTACCGCAGCAAGGGCTACCTGCGCGCCAGTTGTGACGGGGTGCGCCGCGAGCCGGTGAAGGACGGGCGGGTGGACCTCGTCATCCCGATCAGCGAGGGGCAGAGATACACTGTGGACGGCGTCAGCTTCGGGCCGATGACCGTGTTCAAGCCCGAGGAACTCCAGCCCGGGCTCACCCTCAACGGCGGTGATGCCTACAATTCGAAGAAAATGCGCGCGGACATCACCATGATCCGCAGCTACTATGGATCCCGTGGTTATGCCGATGCCGTGGTCGCGCCGGACATCCGCGACGCCGGGCCGAACCGCGTCACCATCAAATACCGCATCACCGAGGGATCCCGCTACCGTGTCGGCAAGGTCAACATCGCCGGCAACACCAAGACCAAGGACAAGGTGCTCCGCCGCGAGGTGCCGCTCCAGCCCGGCGACTACTTCAACAGCGTGGAGCTCGAGACCACCAAGGCGCGTCTCGAAAACCTGCAGTATTTCAGCGATGTGCAGGCATCCGGCACACCCGGTGGCGCCGGCTACCGCGATGTGGACATCCTGGTCGAGGAGCGGGCCACCGGATCGGTCGGCGTGGGCCTCGGGTTCTCGTCCATCGACAGCATCGTCGGATTCCTAACGCTCGAACAATCGAACTTCGACTTGTTCAATCCGTGGAATTTCACCGGTGGCGGCCAGCGGTTCGGGATGAGCCTGCGGATTGGTTCGGAGCGCTCGGAAGCCAGCATCTCGCTGGTCGAACCATGGTTTCTGGACCGCCAGCTCGCGCTCGGTGGCGAGCTTTTCTACAAGCAGTCCACCTACTTCAGCGACTACTACGAGCAGACCAACGCCGGTGCGGCGATCTCGTTGCGCAAGCCGCTCGGCGCCAAAAGCTCGATCAAGGGTGAATACCGGCTCGAGAACGTGGAGATCGACTCCGAGGTGGATTCCGGCGATTACGGCGGCACCGGTGATCTTTCAAGACTCTCCGAGAAAAACATCGGCGGCGACTACCTGCGCAGCGCGCTGGGGGTGAATTACATATACGACAGCCGCGACAGCACGGTGGAGACGCGCAGTGGCCACAAGGTGGATCTCGGGCTGACCTATGCGGGCGCGG
>JBIJBN010000014.1:0-14993 GCA_044345175.1 Luteolibacter sp. | reverse complement strand
GCGAACCGTTCGCTCGGGCATGTGTGCTCCCTGAATTTCACGCACGAGAAAGGTCCGTTCGGATTGCGCGGCGATTTCTCGGCGGGTGACGGCTTCCTCGGGCAGTCGGACATCCGGGGGCTTGCGCTGATGCCCTACTACAACTTCAACGAAAACCTCCAGGCGGTCTTCCGCTACACCTTTGTCGCGAGCGACTCGGACAACGGCGTGCGCTTCGCACGTTACGAATCGGAACTGGTTCCGGGCCGCCGCGGCGACCAGTATCAGGAAGCCTATCTCGGGCTGAACTACCTCATATACGGCCACAAGCTCAAGCTCCAGAGCGGAGTCCAATACGCCTCGATGCGTGATCCGGCGGATGACGGCGGCGCATACGACGGTTTTTCATGGACCACCGGCCTGCGTTTGAGCTGGTGATTGCTTTTTGCGCGCCGGCTCCCGGCCGTGTGATCGCGCTGCCTCATCCATGCCGCCGGGGGGACTCGAACCCCCACGCTGGTTGCCCAACAACAGATTTTAAGTCTGTGGCGTCTACCATTCCGCCACGGCGGCCATGCACACGCCCGAACGGGCGCGCACCTACCAAGAACGGATCCCGGCCGTTCGTCCAGCCCCGGGTGGGATTCCCGCGGGCAGCCCCCCCGCCGGTGCGCGGATGGCACGCCCCGCGTGGTGAAACTTTTGCCTTGGAGGCGGCTTGGGGACTTTCTACGTTTCCGGCGTCGTAAGCCGATTTGTCCATGGCCAGGAAAGAATTCACCATCCTCAACAAGCTCGGCATCCATGCGCGTCCCGCGGCGCAATTCGTCAAGACCGCCAACCGCTTCCAGGCGGATGTGTTTGTCGAGAAGGACGGCGAGGAGGTGGATGGTAAGAGCATCATGGGGCTGATGATGCTGGCGGCCGGCCACGGCTCGGTGATCTCGGTGAGTGCGGATGGTCCTGATGCCGCCGCAGCCATTGCGGCTCTGGGCGAATTGATCGCCCGCAAGTTCGAGGAGGATTGAGCGCGCGGCGGCCTTGCGGCAGTCCGGATCACAGGCAGAGTCGGCGGAAAAGGACATCGAGCGGCAGCTGCAGGCCGATGTAGAAATCCCCGAACTCGGCATAGCGGGCCGACACCTCGTCGAAGCGCATTTCGTAAACGATGGATTTGATGTCGATGGTGTCCTTGGCCAACAGGGTGACGCCCCATTCGTATTCGTCGAGACCGGTCGAGCCGGTGATGAGTTGGAGGATGCGGCCTGAGTAAGTGCGGCCGACGCGGGCGTGGCCGGCCATCAGCTCGCGGCGTTTGGCGAAATCAAGGGAATACCAGTTGTCGCCGCCGCTGCGCCGCTTGGACATCGGATAAAAGCAGATCACGGGCCAGTCCGGCAGCACCGGATAGAGCCGGTGCCTGAGGTAATGTGCCATGCGTTCATCGAACTCACGCAGCGCCGTTTCGTATTCGGCTGATCCGGCGGCGAGGCCTTTTTCGCCGACCAGTGTTTCCGCGGCGTATTGATCGCGGGTGGTGGTGTATTCGGAGCTCTCGGTTTGCGAAAAGTAGGAATAAGCGGGACTGAGGATTTCCGGCCCGAGCGAGAGCGAGAGCTGTTTTTCAAAGGTGTTGGCGACCTGCAGGTCCGGCGTGAGCAGCATGAATCCGAGATCGGCCTTCGGGCTGACCACTGAGAAAACCAGCAGGTGGGTGTCCGGCGTGGCGCGGATTTCCCGGACCAGTTCGGTGAGACGTGTCTTGGCTTGGCGTTTCTCGTCGTCGCTGTGGAGCGCCCACTGCGCGTGGTCGGCGTGATAGAACAAATGCAGGACGTGCCAGCCTTCCCTGGGCACCACGGGATGAATTTCCTGGTTGGTCATGATCTTCGGATTCAGCGGCGGTCGGTGGAGATGTTCATTTCGAACAGCCTCTTGAAACCGGCGGCGGGAGAGTTTTCCGAGGCCGCTTCGAAAACCTCGGCTGTCCAGGCCTTTTCACCGCCGGTGCGATACGCGGCGTGCATTCCCATGTCATCGAAGCCCGCGGTTGCGGCGACGGCGGACTTGCCGGCATCACCGGGCTTGAGCGTGACGGCATCGCCGATCGCGGTGCGTTCGCCATCGCGGAAGATGATGCGGATGACGCCCTTGCCTCCGCTGGTCCGGAGCTCGAGCACCGGGATCAGCACGGTTCCGCGCCGCACCGGCTCGGGCATGGGGCCGTCAAGTGCCGGCGCGCGCCAATAGGTTGTGGCGGATTCCACCGTGAGGAAAGAGCCCCGGATGGGAAAATCCTCGGTTTGCAAGCGCTCCGATGCGGTGGGAAGCCGCGTGAGCGAGTGATACATCACGCCCGCCCCGCCCAGCAGCAGCAGGGCGAGCAATGCGGTCAGTGACATCCGTTCGGTTTTGGAGAGCCCGAGGCTGGGCTTCAGCGGGAGTGGTTGCGTGTTGTGATGGATGACCGGTGAGAACTCGTCGTCGTCCGGCCGCGGCGTGACGACGCGTGAAGCAGGTTTTGTCGCGGCTTCCGCCGCGGGTGCTGCGGCGGGCGCCTCCGCGGGTGATGGCAGCGGTGCCGCGGTGCTGGGCGTTTCTCCATCGGCGGGCGCAAGGGGTTCGGCGGCCAGGGCTTCGATCTCATCGTTGTCCCAGTGCTCGAGGTCGTCAAACTCGGCCTCGGGCCGCGCGGCGCCTCTGGAGCCGGATTCGTAGGGAATGCGCGTCAGGCTCCTGCCCACATCGATCCGGATGGTGGGTGTTTCGGCCAATGCTGGTTCGGCGGGAGGTTCGAAGCGCTGGACCAAAGGTTCGGACGCCACCTGCGGGGCGCCGGGTGCCGGGATGGACGGTTTCCCGCCGGCGGGAGATGCCTGCGCAGGTGGCGCATTCTGCGACAGGTCAGCCTCCGGATCGTCATCCAAGGACCACAAGTCCAGCTCACGGATATCCCGGGACGGGATCCCGGACGGCCGGCTCCCGGGTGGTGGAAGAGACGGTTTCCCGGGAGGTGGTGCGGATGGATCGGGATTCATGAATGGGGCGCGTGTTGCGGATGCGGCAGGGCGGGATTCAATCAAGCGGGACGCTGGATGGCAAGTTTGCGAAAAATTCGGGTTGCGCGCCACGCGCCGGCGGTCCATTTAGATGCCGCACCATTCCATCCTGATACCATGGCCGACCGCGAAGACAAGAATACCGAAAATGTAGCCGGCAAGTTCTATGTGGACAGCCAGTGCATTGATTGCGACCTCTGCCGGGAAACCGCGCCTAACAATTTCACCCGATCGGATGACGAGGGTTACTCGTATGTTTTCAAACAGCCTGGCAATGACGAGGAACTCGCCCAGTGCCGCGAGGCGATGGAGGGCTGCCCGGTGGAGGCCATTGGCGACGATGGCGAGGAATGAGGGCCGCCCGGCGCGCGCCACACCCGGCCGCATGTCACGGATCGAGACCATCCGCAGGCAGGTGCTGTCCGAGTGGCGTGGTGGTGATGAGGCGCCGGACCTCGACGCGGGAGTGCGCCGCGCGGATGATTTCGTGGCCGCGATCCTGCGCTCCGCAGGACTCCAGGACGGCATCCATGAGGACGAGCTGAAGGCCGTCTGGAAGGAACTGGCCGGCGATTTCATCGCGAGCCACAGCGAGCCGGCCTCGGTGAAAGGCGGACATCTCGTGCTGCGTGTGACCCAGCCGGCGATGCGTTTCCATCTCGAGCAGATGAAGCCGATGCTGCTTGCCCGGATCCGCGGGCAGCTCGGAGAGGACCGCATCCGATCCGTGAAGTTCACGCTTGGCTAGCCATCCGTGCCTGCGCGTCCGGTGGATGATTTCCGCAGCTTTCCCCATTCCGATCATGTTCCGCAACCTCATCTTCGACTGGTCAGGCACGCTGGTGGACGACCTTGGCCCGGTGATCGAGGCGACCAACGCGGTGATCGCGAAGTATGACTTGCCGCCGTTCGACCGGGAGGGTTTCCGCAGGTCTTTCCGGCTTCCCTACCGTGAGTTCTACGCGGAGGTGCTGCCGCATGTGCCGCTGGAGGAGCTTGAGTCCCACTTCCGACCGGCTTTCGATGCCGCCGGCGCGCCGGTCACGGTGCTGCCCCACGCCCGCGAGAAACTCGAGTGGTGCGCCGCGCTGGGCATCCGCACCTTTGTGCTCACCTCGATGGACCAGCCGGCATTCGAGCGGCAGATGGACGATTTCGGATTTCGTGACCTCTTCGAAGCCACCTACGCCGGCGTGCTCGACAAACGCGAGGTGATTCACCGGATTCTTGAGACCCACGGCCTCAATCCGGCCGAGACCGCTTTCGTGGGCGACATGACCCACGATGTGGAAACCGCGCGCCACGGTGGTGTGGCGTCGATCGCGGTGCTCACCGGCTACAACCATCCCGAGGTTCTCGCGGGCGTCCGGCCGGACCTCACCGTGCCCGATCTCGGGGTGCTGCGCGGCCTGCTCGACCGCAGGCATCCTGCCGCCGCCCGCCCGCTGGCCACCGTCGGCGCGCTCATCCATGATGCCGACGGGCGCGTCCTGATGATCCGCACCCACAAGTGGGGCCATCGCTGGGGGATTCCCGGCGGGAAAATCCGCCGTGGCGAGGCCTCGGTTGCCGCGCTGCGCCGCGAGGTCCGCGAGGAGACCGCGCTCGGCATTGATGACATCCGCTTCGTGATGGTGCAGGACAGCATCGACTCGCCCGAGTTCATGCGGCCCGAGCATTTCATCCTGCTCAATTACCTGGCCCGCCTTGAGGGTGCCGCCGCTGTCCGGCTCAACGACGAGGCCGAGGAGTTCCTCTGGCTGCCTCCCGCCGCGGCGCTGGAGCTTAATCTCAACCACCCGACGCGCCGGCTGCTTGAGGAATGTCTCGAGCGCGGCCTTCTCTCCCATGACTCCGCCTGACATCATTGAAATCCGCCGTTTGGAGGTGCGGACGCACATCGGCGTTCCGGACGAGGAGCGTGCCGCGCCGCAAACCCTCTGGATCACCGTGCGCATGGAGCCGCTGCAGGGGTTTGCCGGGCTGGCGGATGAGATCGGCCGCACGGTGGACTACCATGCCGTGGCTCTCGGGATCCGCGCGCTCGCCGGGGCCCGCCCGCGGCGGCTTGTCGAGACGCTTGCGGTGGAGACCGCGGAGTGGTTGCTGGTCGGTCACCCGCTCGCCGCCGCCGCCGTCACCATCGAGAAACGCATCCTGCCGGAAACCGAGTGCGTGGCCGTCCACATCATGCGCCGCCGCGCGTGAGAAAAGGACCATTTTTGGCTTGCCAAGGGGTGGCTGGAACCTAGCTTGCCCCTCCCATGCCTAGAGTCTCTGGAAAAGCAAAGACACGCAAAGCCGTAGCCAAGCGCTTCAAGGTGACAGGTACGGGCAAGATCCTCCGCCGCAGCCAGGGGGCCCGCCACTTGCTTCAATGCAAGAACAGCAAGCGCAAGCGCAGGCTGGGACGCGCCACGCTGGTGTCCGACGCAGACATCAGGAATGTCAAAGAGAACCTGCCCTTCCACTGAAACCGAAGCCGGCGAAAGCCAACGCCCCCGTCCGCGTCTCGGACGGCATCCACACAGCCTGATCCCGCGAGGGATACACGATCCGGTGAGACTGCGGGAGGATTGATGAAAACGACCGGTTCCAACCAAGAAGAAACATGCCACGTGCCACCAACTCCCCGGCCAGCCGCAAGCGTCGCAAGCGCGTGCTGCTCCGTGCCAAGGGTTTCCGCGGGTTCCGCTCCAAGCTCTTCCGTTACGCCAAGGACGCCGTCCGCAAGGCGCTGACTTATGAGTATCGCGACCGCAAGCGCCGCAAGGGGCAGTTCCGCCGCTTGTGGACGCAGCGCATCAACGCCGCCGTCCGCAACGAGGGGATGACCTACTCGCGCTTCATCGAGGGCCTCAAGGCCGCCGGCATCGAAGCCGACCGCAAGATCCTCTCGGATCTCGCGATCACCGATGCCGCCGCCTTCTCCGCAATCGTCGCCCGGGCGAAGCAGGCTCTGGAGGCGAAAGCCGCCAAGGCCGTCGCCTGATCCGCGCGCGCAAACCCTGAATCCATCACCGCCGTCCGGATCATCCCCGGGCGGCGGTTTTTTTGCAGTGCATGGGCAAACCGCCATTCGCCGCCTTAACGCGGTGCCCGGATGCGTGTGATCTTGGGATCCTTGCAGGCCCGGACCGCCAGCCAAAGGCAGGTTCGCGCCGGGGAGCGCCGCTTCATCTGGATTTCAGATGCAGGTGCAGCAGGCGGCGGAGTTCATCGAGTGTTTCGGGGAGTTCGCAGGCGCCGTGCGGGCCGGGGACGAATTTCTCGCTGGCGGCCGATTTGAGATGGGAGCTCCAGTATGCCACCACGCCGTCGGTGCTTTGCGGGCCGCCACCCTGGCCGCGGTCTCCGATGATGCTGTGGTGGGGTGTTTCAATCGGCCGGGTGTCGAGCACCGCGAAGGTGGGATTCCCCGGTGAGAGTCCGGTGATGCTGTTGGGCAGGCGATCCGGATTGCCGGTGACCACGGCGATCGAATCCCCCACGGAGCTGGCGAAGCTGGTGGTCAGGTTGACCGGCAGGGCGATCAGGCGGATGGCCAGTTCGCCGATCGTGCCGATGGCCATGTCACTGCCGCGGTGCGGCGTGCAGATGAAGATGGTGCGGTCCACGCGGGGGTTGGCATCGAAAACAGCGATGCGTTGGAGCAGGCTGCCTTTCGGAACACGCGCGAAGAACCGGTCCGCCTTGTCCGTGCCCACCACGTTCCAGTCCTCGCGCCGGATGGTGGTCACCTGGGTGCGCGAGAGGATGCCGCCCATGCTGTGGCCCACCAGCACGCAATCGGGCGCATCCGGATAGCTCCGATGGTATTCCGCCAGTTGCTCGCGCAGTCGCAGCGCCGAGTAGAGCGGCGGATTGCCGGTGGGGTAGGCGAACACACCGAACTGGTAGCGCCGCCTCAGCACCGGGTCGGCCTCGAGTTCATTGATGACATTGCGCCACATCCGCGGTGTGGAAATGAGGCCGTGCACGAAGATGAGCGGGATCTTTTCCGGATCATGCGGCTCAAGCATGTAGAGTCCGGTGATATTCATGTAGTCGTCCACCCGGATGGCCCCCATCAGGCCTTCCCAAGTTTCGGATTTCTGCGGGTAATATGCCAGCGGTGCGGAGAAATCCGCCGCCGTCACGCGGGTCTTCCCGCCGATGCGCGCCGTTTCCCGTGCGTCGGGGTCAACCAGGCTGAGCGTGGCATCCCCGCCTTTGAAATTGAGCAGTGCGGTCACCGGCGCGGTCACGCCGACCCATGGCGAGAACGGCACCGCGGGGTCGGTCTTGCGGATGCCGACCAATGCGCCGCCCACGCCGTCACGGAGGTTTCTGCGTTTGATGGTTTTGAGGTCCACTTCGTCGGCCCTGACGAAGGATGTGAAATTGCCGGGGTCGTGCACCCCGTTGTGGCGGGCGGGCCGGGCGAAGCGCAGTCGCTGGCCCGGGCCGAGATTCAGCGTGCGGTTCCACAAGCGTCCACCCTCTGCGGAGCGGAGGAGGATGGCCAGATCGGCGGTGGCCCGGTTGTGGATTGCCGCGGCCTCGCCGGCGGGATCGGAGTCCAGGCTGCCGGACGCCTCGCGTGCCGCTTCCAGATAGAGGCGCGCGCGCTGCATGGTGTCCAGGCGGGTGGATGCCGCTTGCTTGAGCCGGTGTGCGGCCTGTCCGTTGGCCGGCACGGACGATGGCGCGCATGCGGAAACGGCCAGTGCGCCTGCAAGCGCGCAGAAGGATGTGAAGCGGTGCATGGGCGGTTTTTTAACGGGATGCCGCCGGGCACGGGAAGAGGGATTTTCAGCGCCTTGGCGGTTGACGTGATTCATTCCTTGTCACGTCCCTCGCCTTCAAGCTTCGCCCGGGCCTCTTCGAGTCTCGCCAGTTTGTCACCGGCGACCTTCGGATACTCCAATCCAAGGCCGCGGATCGCGGTGACGATGTTGTCGGCAACGATGGCGCGCGCCACATACTTGCGGTCGGCCGGGACCACAAGCCACGGGGCGTGCTTGGTGCTGGTTGCGCCCAGCGCGTCCTCGAACGCCTTGCGGTAATCCTTCCAGTGCCCACGCTCCGCCAGGTCCGCCTCGGAGAATTTCCAGTGCTTTTCCGGATCGGTGAGACGTTCGAGGAAGCGCCGCCGCTGCTCTTCCTTGGAGAGATGCAGGAAAAACTTGAGAACCAGCGTGCCGTTGCGCGTGAGGTGTTTCTCGAAGTTGTTGATGTCCTGGTAGCGCTGCTTCCAGAACCCGGCGTCCGGATCCGCCGGAGCGCCCGGTCCGAGCCACTCGGGGTGCACCTTGACCACCAGCACATCCTCGTAATACGAACGGTTGAAAATGCCGATGCGTCCCCGCTCGGGCAGCGATTTCATGTAGCGCCACAGGAAGTTGTGGTCGAGCTCCTCGGCAGAGGGTTTCTTGAATCCGAAAACCTGGCAGCCCTGCGGATTCACGCCGGCCATCACGTGGCGGATCGTGCCGTCCTTGCCGGCCGCATCCATGGCCTGGAGGATGATCAGCACCGAGTGGGTGTCCGCCGCGTAGAGCAGCTCCTGGGCCTTGGCGAGCTGCCGGCGGCTCTCCTCGAGAATCAACTCCGCGCGCTCCTTGATGAAGTCCTTCCCGAGCTCCCTCGCCTGCGCGGTCTTGGTCCAATCGGTGGGGAAATCCTTGAGATTCACCCGCGTGCCGGGCTCCACCAGGAATTGCTTCAACAGTTGCGGCCGGATCATGATTTGGATGGTGGATGCCGCTATCCGCATCCACACCTTCAATTTCCGGAAAAATCCCGCGATGGCAAGCCCTGCCGCCAGATGCACCCGGCGGCGCGGCGGCGGTGAGCCGCGAATGGTTCTCAACCATGGCATGCGCCGGCGGCGTCTGGTCCCGCCAAGCGGATGTCACGGATTTCCTGATCTTTCGTTTTGACGAACTACGAGGTGCTTCGTAAACCATTTTCCACCGAATTCATGAAATGTCCGCGTTGCGTGCAGCCAATCCACCGTGCGGCGGAGTCGTGTCCGCACTGTGGTTTTTCGATTGCGGATGCAGACGCGCGGTTTGGTGCCGGCGAGGTGCGTCTGCGCTGCCTGAGTGACACGGCGGGCGTGCTGACCCGGGCGGAGCGCCGGCGGGTGGAATCGGCGATGGATCGGTTTTCGCGGCGGTTCCCGCAGTTGTTCGCCGCGGTTTACACCGGCGGGCTCGGCGAGGTTTCGCGCATCCGGCAGTTCGGCTTCTGGTTGCTGAACCGCGCGGCTTTTGAGGATCTGCCCGCGGACAAGCCGAACGAGGCCGGTGTTTTGCTGACGCTCGATCCCGCATCCAAGGCGGCGGGCATTGTTTTCGGTTACCTGCTCGATCCGTATCTCGACGAGGTGGACACGTTCGAATGTCTGTCGCGGGCGCATTGTCACTGGTTGGAGGGGGATTATGCGGAGGGTGTGGTGGAGGTTCTCAAGCATTTGGAGTTGGTCCTTCGCAAGCGCAGCCGGCAGGCGCAGCGTGATCCGGAGGCGTTCCTGCGCAAGGTGCTGCCGCCGGCGATGAGGGGTGATGTGGTGAGGCGCCTGCGCGCCGCGCGGCAGGGGGCCGCGGGGCGGGAGCAGGGGCGGGAAGCAATGAAAGGCGGCGGATGAAACGCATGCCGTCCATCGTTCTTTGTCTGATGGTTGCGTGCGTGCCGGTCCTGGCCGCGCAGGAGCCGCAAACCGCGCCCGATCCGGCCGCAGGTCCTCCGCCGGCCGCGGCGGACTCCGTGCCGGAAAGATATCATTCGGCGTATCTCGGGCAGCGCCCGCGGACGTTCCTTGTGGATCCGCAACAGCTGTTGGGACCGCTGGACACGCGCGAGCGGCTGGATTTCCTGAATTATCATGCGGGCGATTCCGCAATCGACCTGTTTGTATATCTTTTCGGCGCGGAGCAGGCGGTTCCCGCGGAATTGCGGGCGGAGGAACTCGTCGGCAGGTTTTTCACCGAAGGGCGGCCCGCGGCGGTGGTGTATTACTTCATGGGTGCGCCCGGGCGGGCCGAGTTGCATCCCGGGCCGCAGCTGCGGGCGGTGCTGCCCGGAGGCGAGAGACGGCGGGCTCTTGAAAGTTCGGTGATGCAGGCGCTCAAGCATGCGGAGCCGCCGCGGCAGTTCGAGGCATTCCTGGTGCAGATGTCGATCCGCCTGTATTGGATGGAGCGCATGCTCGGCGGGGCGGAGGAGGCGGAACCATCAGCCGCGCCGCAGGCGACACGCTCCGTCGCGGAGGATCCTCCGCCGGGCCTGGCCGGAGTGCTGCGCCCGCATCTGGAAGACGCGCGGCGCTTCGCACTGCCGGCTGCCGCAGCGGGTGCCGCCCTGCTGGTGCTGGCCGCGGTGTGCCTCCGGTTCAGGATGCGCGCACGTCACCGGTTTCCGGACTTCGAGGTCGAACCGCGCCTCGGGGGCGGGCATGCGGCCGGTGTGGGCGGGGTGATTTCCTTCGCCAGCCCGGCCGTGCCACCCGCCACACAACGCGATCAGCCGCCGGAATACCTGCGGCGCGCCTGAGGATTTTCTGTTAGATATCGATTTCCCCCTCGAAGACGAAATCCGCGGGTCCGGTGAGGGTGACGTTGGTGAAGGAGCCGTCCGGATTTTTTTCAAAGCCGATTTCCAGCGTGTCGCCGCCGGCCACATCGACTTTCACGGGCGGGGGCGCCGCGGTGAGCAGGTGGTGGATGAGGGCGCAGGCGACCATGCCGGTGCCGCATGCGAGGGTTTCGTCCTCCACGCCGCGTTCGTAGGTGCGGATGGCGATGTGGCCCGGAGCGAGGACCGTGGCGAAGTTCGCGTTGGTGCCTGCCGGGGCGAAGGCCGCGTGGCGGCGGATCGCGCGGCCATGGGTGAAGACGTCCAGATCATTGAATGCCGCGCCACCGGGCACGAAGGCGACCACATGGGGCACGCCGGTGTTGATGAAATGGAGCGGCGCGTCGAGGCCTGGCACTGCGGCGCCGGTGTCCGGTTGCAGGTCCTTGGGATCGGACATTGCGATGCGGACGTTTTCGCCGTCCGTTTCCGCGGTGAGTGTGCCGGCGATGGTCTCGAAGGTCACCCGCTCGGGGATTTCATCGCCGAGGTGCGCGGTGAAGCGTCCGAAGCACCGCGCGCCATTGCCGCACATTTCGGCTTCGCCGCCGTCGGCATTGTAGTATCGGAACTTGTAGTCGGCTCCTTGTTCGGCGGGTTCCACGGCCAGCAACCCGTCGGCGCCGATGCCGCGGTGGCGGTCGCAGAGCGCGGCGATTTGCGCGCGGTCGAGAACGACCGAGAGGTCGCGGTTGTCAATGACGATGAAGTCATTGCCCGCGCCGTTCATTTTGTAGAAATGGAGGAGCATGGAGTGGGGATGTGGCGTTTCAGCAGCGCTTGGATAGCGGCGGGGCCCGGTCTTCGCAAGCGCATGAAATCCCCTGGCGCCGGGTTGCCCGCTCACGGATCAAAGTGGTAGCGTCCGCCGCGGACCGAGACAGCGGGCGGGATGCGTGTGGCTTCAAAATGGTCGTATCCCTGCTTCAGGTTCGACCAGAATGCACTCCATTGCGCGTCGTGCGCGCGCGCCAGCTGTGCGTCGCTCATCCGGAACGGAAAGATGTGCACCTGGAAACGCTCCTGCCCGCGCGCATGGGCGGCGGCGCACAAGCTGAAGATCTCCTCGATTTTCACATCGGTCATCGCAAGGCAGCCGATCGAGACCTGGTTGCCATGCACCATGATCAGGCTGCCGGTGCGGCCATGATGGCGGTCGTAGGCGTTCGGGTAGCCGATGTTGAAGGCAAGGTGGTAGCGGCTGTCGGCTTTCATGGCAGACGGAGCAACCGCGTAGAAACCCTCCGGCACTTGGCAGTCGCCCTCTGCGGTCTTCGGCCCCGGCCCGCCGGAAAGGGCGGCGATCCGGTAGCTGCGGAAGAGCACGAATTTCCGATTCCGGCGGTCATGGACGAAGAGTTCGAGCTCCCGTTCCCTCTTGAAAGCGCGGATGAAGACCGGCGCGCCGTATTCCAACCCGGCGGACTTGAGCGCGGTTTCGAGTGCGGGGCGGACTCGGGCCTCGGCAGCGGCGGCGCGGGGATGGGGATGGGAACTCTTCACGGGACGGGATGGCTCGCCGCTGGCGGCCGCGGCGAGTGCGACAAGCCCCGGCATCACAAGATGGCGCACGGCGGATACAGGGTGCATGGCAACCGCTTTGTTCAACCGGGAAAGGAACATCCCCGCAGGCTATTTTCAAGAGACAGATTGCGCCACGGCGGTTTTTAGGTGAGAAGAACCGCGCGACCCATGACCCAGCTTTTGATCGAACCCGCCCGCCGCACCGGTTGCGAGGATCTTCCCGCCCTTGCCGAGGTGCTGCAGGCCGCCGTGCAGCGCCAGCGTTCGCCAATTGACGATGTGCTGGATGCCGGGGTGGTCGACGAGGAGCGCTACATGAAAGAGCTGGCGCATGAACTCGGATTGGAGTGGATCGACACGATTCCGGTGCCGGATGTGCCGCTGCCCCTGCGCGAGGCGTGCGGACCGCGCATCGCGCTGCGCCACCGCCTGCTGCCGGTGGAAATCACAGGCGAGGGCGATGCCAAACGTCTCAAGCTCGCGACTTTCGACCCTTTCAACCTGGTGGCCCGCCAGGCGGCCGCCCAGGAACTGCAACTGCCGGTCGACTGGTGCATGACGTCCCGCAAGCGCCTGCACGAGGCATTGCGCCGCCTGTATGGTGTCGGCGCCGACACCTTCGAGCAGATTCTCGAGGGCAGGGATTTCGATTACGAGCACCTGGAGAATTCCGAGGACGAGGCCAACATCATCGACCAGGACGACGACGAGGAGGCCAGCGTGGTCAAGTTCGTCAACCAGATCATCCGCGAGGCGCTCGACCAGCGCGCCACCGACATCCACGTCGAGCCGCTCGCCACCAACCTGCGGATCCGCTACCGCATCGACGGCCGCCTGATCGAGGTGGCCGTGCCGGAAAACATCAAGGCCCTGCAAAGTTCGGTGATCGCGCGCCTCAAGATCATGGCGCGTCTCGACATCGCCGAGCGCCGGGTGCCGCAGGACGGACGCATCAACCTGCAGTTCGAGGGCCAGACCATCGACGTCCGCGTGGCCACCGTTCCCACCGTCGAGGGCGAGAGCGTCTCGTTGCGCTTGCTCAACCAGGAGAAATTCAATCTCGCCAAACTGCAGCTCGAACCGTTCGTGCAGCGCAGGATCGAATCACTGCTGCACCTGCCCAACGGCATCATCCTGATCACCGGTCCCACCGGCTCGGGCAAATCCACCAGCCTGTATTCCTTCCTCAGCGAGGTGAACCACCCGGAGCGGCGCATCGTCACCGTCGAGGATCCGGTGGAGAACAAGCTGCCCGGCGTGATGCAGATCGCCGTGAAAAGCGAGATCGGGCTGACCTTCGCCAACGCCCTGCGCTCGATCCTGCGCGCCGATCCCAACATCGTGATGATCGGTGAGATCCGCGATTTGGAAACCGCCGAGATCGCCATCCGCGCCTCGCTCACCGGCCACCTTGTCTTCTCCACCCTCCACACCAACGATGCCATGGGCGGCATCAGCCGGCTGGTGGACATGGGTGTGGAGCCGTTCCTTGTCTCCGCCGCGGTGCGCGCGTTCCTCGCGCAGCGCCTGGTGCGCAGGTTGTGCCCGCACTGCAAGGTGCCGCGGGAGATTTCCGATGCGGACAAGCGCGGCCTCGGCATCCCGCTAGACATCCCCGGCACACCCTGCGCCACGCGCGGCTGCGACCGCTGCCGCGGCACGGGCTTCGCGGGCCGGCTCGCGATTTACGAGGTGATCCTGCTCACGCCGGAAATGCAGGAACTCGTGGCCCACGGCGCGCCCGCACCCAGAATGCGCGAGCAAGCGGTCAGGGACGGCTATGTGCCGATGCGCACCTACGGCTGGTTCAAGGTGATGCAGGGCCTCACCACGATCGAGGAGGTGATTTCCGTCACTTCTTCCGACATCGGGGGAGGCGAGTGAACCATCGAGGATCAACGGACCGGCATCGACAAACCCCATCCATCCCATCACCGACCACCCATTCCACGGCACCTTCCCCATGCCCGTTTTCGCCTACAAAGCCCTTGCCCCGGACGGATCGGTCACCACCGGCGAGGTTGACGCCGCGGACCGGCCGGAGGCACTGCGGATGCTCGACCGCAAGGGACTGCAACCTGTCAACCTGAGGGAAAGCGCCGCTGCGACGATCACGGCCGCACGCAGGTCCGCCGGCAAGGCGGCGGCGGATGATTCCCGGGCGAGAATGGAGGCCAAGCCGGAGGCCGTTCCCGAGGGCCCCATCCGGCTCAAGCGTGCGGAGGTCGTGCTTTTCACCGAGGAGCTGTCCGACATGCTGGCCGCAGGCCTTCAGCTCGAGCCCGCCCTCAAGTCGATGGAGCTGCGGCAGGAACTCGGCAACCTCAAGGCGGTGTCCGGAAAAATCCGCCAGATCGTCAGGGATGGTGTCAATTTCTCGGTCGCTCTGAAAAAAGTGAGCCCCAGCTTCGGGCCGCTCTATTGTTCGCTCGCCGCCGCGGGCGAGGCCTCCGGCGCGCTGGATACCATCCTCAAGCGCCAGGCGCACTATCTCAAGACGCTCTCGGAGCTGCAAAGCCGGCTGGTGCTGGCGATGATCTATCCGGCGTTCCTCGTGCTGGCCGGCATTGGCGTCTCCATCGTGTTCGTCACCACGCTCATCCCGCAGCTCACGGCGCTGATCGAAAGCACACCGGGCGGCAGGATTCCGCTCGGCGCCGCCATCCTCATCGCCGCCTCGGATTTCCTCGGCAAGTGGTGGCTGGTGATCCTGATCATGCTTGCCGCCGCAGGGATCTTCTTCAAGGCATGGAAGGACAACGACGCCAACAAGCCGGCATGGGACCGGATGAAACTCAAGCTGCCGCTCGC